>JASHZC010000290.1 GCA_030042755.1 Vulcanimicrobiota bacterium
ATCGAACGCGCCGTACTTCCGCGAGAGGGCGGTTACCGCGCTTCGACCAAGCACCTCGGCGATCCGAACGGCATCACGCGCCTCGCCGACATTCTCGCAAAATCGACCCAGCCGTGCGTGCTGCTCGGGCAGCAAGTGTGGACGTGCCGCGCAACGGACGCCGCGCGCGAGTTCGTCGAGACGCTCAACATTCCAGCGTACATGAACGGTGCGGGTCGTGGAACGCTGGAGCCCGACCATCCACTGCACTTCCAACTGACGCGACGCGAAGCGTTTGAAGCGGCCGACGTGATCGTCGTCGTTGGAACGCCGTTCGACTTCCGTCTGCGTTACGGCAAGAGTCTCAAAGCAAAAACCGTGGTACAGATCGACATGTCGTACGCTACGGTCGGTCGCAATCGCGACATCGATCTCGGCCTGGTCGGCGACGTCGGTACGATTCTTTCGGCGGTCACGCGCGCATCGAGCGGCAACGGAGGAGCGGCAGTCGCTCGCACCGGGTGGGTCGCCGCGCTTCGTGCGAAGGAGACCGCCGCAGTCGAAGCGCGCATGCCGAAGCTGCGCAACGATCAAGTTCCCATTCACCCGTACCGCCTCGCCTACGAGATCGATCGTTTCCTCACCGATCAATCGATTTTCGTCGGCGACGGCGGCGACGTCGTTACGTTTGCGGGGAACGTCGTGCGTCCGAAGGCTCCAGGCCTCTGGATGGACCCTGGACCGCTCGGGTCGCTCGGTGTCGGAACCGGCTTTGCCATGGCCGCAAAGCTCGCCCGTCCCGACCGCGAGGTTGTGGCGCTCTTTGGCGACGGATCGTTTGCGATGACCGGATTCGACATGCAGACGGCCGTGCGATTTGGTTTGCCGTACATTGCGATCGTCGGTAACAACAGCTACATGAATCAGATTCGCTGCGGGCAGATACAAAAGTACGGAAAAGAACGCGGCGACGTCGGAAACTATCTGGGCGACGTCGATTTCGAGAAATTCGCGCACATGCTCGGATTTTACGGCGAGGCGGTGCGCGAGCCGAGCCAGATTCGTCCGGCACTCGAACGCGCACGTGAATCCGGAACGTGCGCCGTCATCAACGTCTGGCTCGATCCGGACGCGTACGCACCGGGAACCGAAAACCAGACCATGTACAAGTGAGGTGAATGAGATGAGAGCGCTTGACGGCGTGCGCGTCCTCGACATGACGCACGTGCAGTCGGGTCCTTCGTGTACCCAGATTCTCGCGTGGCTAGGTGCCGACGTGATCAAGGTCGAGCTGCCCGGCCGCGGCGATATTACGCGTCAGCAGCTTCGCGACATTCCCGACGTCGACAGTCTCTACTTTGCCATGCTCAACGCTAACAAGCGCAGCTTGACGCTCAATACCAAAACGTCGCACGGCAAAGAAATCTTCACCAAACTGATTCACGCCTGCGACGTGCTGGTCGAAAACTTCGGTCCGGGCGTGCTCGATCGGCAAGGATTTCCGTGGGAGAAGATACACGAGCTCAATCCGCGGATGATTTACGCCTCGATCAAGGGGTTTGGTCCCGGACGTTTCGCCGACGCCAAAGCGTATGAACCCGTCGCGCAGGCTATGGGCGGGTCGATGAGCACGACCGGATGGGAAGATGGGCCGCCTCTCGTGACGGGTGCGCAAATCGGGGATTCGGGCACCGGCATTCATGCCGTCGCCGCAATTATCGCGGCGCTCTATCAGCGCGACGTGCACACCGGTCAAGGGCAGCGAGTAATGTGCACGATGCAAGATTCGGTGCTCAATCTCTGCCGCGTGAAGATGCGCGATCAGCAGCGTCTCGCGCGGGGACCGCTCAGCGAATATCCAAACCGCACCTTCAACGGGGTTGTGCCGCGCTCGGGCAATGCGTCCGGAGGTGGACACCCGGGTTCGGCGCTACGTTGTGCCCCGGGTGGTGCAAACGATTACGTCTACCTGATTATCCAGCCCCAAATATGGGAGCCGCTCTGTACGGAGATGGGGCGTCCGGAACTGATTACCGATCCCCATTACGCGACACCGGAAGCGCGCGTTCCACACCTAGACGAGGTGTTTGGAGTCGTCGAAGAGTGGACGAAGACGTTGACTAAGTACGAGGTCCTCGAGCGATGCAACGCGCTCGACATTCCGTGCGGACCGGTTCTTGCGATGAAAGAGCTGTTGGAAGACGAGTCTTTACGCGCGCGCGGTATGGTCGCGCAAGTGCCGCATCCGCAGCGCGGAAGCTATTTCACGATCGGCTGTCCGCTCGTGCTTTCCGATTCACCGGTCGATTATCGCAGCGCTCCGTTACTGGGCGAACACAACGAAGAAATTCTCGAAGAGCTCATGGGTTACGACGCAATGCAGGTTCGCACTCTGCACGAAGAGGGAGTTATTTGATCATGGCGATTGCCACAACACCGCAAAACACGATTCGCATTCCGCAGACGAAATTGTTGATCGACGGGAAGTGGGTCGATGCGCAATCGGGCAAGACCTTCGAGACACGAAATCCGGCGACCGAAGAGGTCATCGCGCGCGTGGCCGAAGCCGACGCGGCCGACACGGCGCTTGCGGTAAAGGCCGCCCGCGCCGCGCTCGAAGAGGGGCCGTGGGGAAAGATGCGCGCCGCCGATCGCGCGCGCATCATGGTCCGCTTCGCGCAAACCATCCGCGAGCATCAAGAAGAGATCGTCGCGCTGGAATCGCTCGACGGCGGAAAGCCGATCAGCTCGGTACGACGTCAAGACTTCCCAGCGATGCTCGATTGTATCGAATATTATTCGGGCTGGCCCGATAAGATCACGGGCGACGTCGTCCCGGTCCGAACCGATGCGCTCACATACGTCGCGCGCGTTCCGGTTGGCGTGGTCGGCGCGATCGTGCCCTGGAATTTTCCGCTGATGAACTCGATGTGGAAAATAGCGCCGGCGCTCGCCTGCGGGTGCACGATGGTGATGAAACCGGCGACAGAAACGCCGCTCACCGCGCTCTTCCTTGGAGAACTCGCGCTGGAAGCCGGCTTACCACCCGGCGTGCTCAACGTCGTTCCCGGGCCGGGGACGACCGCCGGGATGTCCATCGTGCAAAATCCCGACGTCGACAAGATCTCGTTCACCGGTTCGCCGGGCGTCGGGAAAGTGATCATGGAAGCTGCGGCGCCCTACGTGACGCGTCTCACGCTCGAGCTTGGCGGTAAATCGCCGAACCTGATCTTTGAAGATGCGGACATCGATTCCGCTGTCAAGGGGTCGTCGGCTGGAATCTTTTTCAACAGCGGGCAAGTGTGTTCGGCCGGATCGCGCGTGCTCGTGCAAGAGAGTATCTACGACGAATTCTGCGAGCGCATGGTGCAACGTTCGAAGTCGCTGAAAGTTGGCGATCCGCTCGATGAAAGCACCTACATGGGACCCGTCATTTCGCAAAAGCAACTGCGGACGATCATGGGGTACATAGACGCAGGCAAGAGCGAAGGCGCGAACTTGCGCTCAGGCGGGAACAAGATCGGCGAGCGCGGGTACTTCCTCGAACCTACGGTCTTTACCGAAGTCGATAATTCGATGAAGATTGCGCGCGAGGAAATCTTCGGTCCGGTCGCGGCGGTGATCAGGTTCAAAGATGAAGACGACGCCGTGCGCATCGCCAACGACTCGGTCTTCAGCTTGGCAGCCGGCGTATGGACGAAGGACGTCGCGCGCGCACATATCATGGCGCAGCGTCTGCACGCCGGAACGGTATGGGTCAATACGTACGGCCAGAGCGACACGAGATTGCCGTGGGGTGGACTTGGCGGCGATTCGGGCATGGGGCGCGACCTCGGAGAGACCGCGCTCGACAACTACACCGACAAGAAAACTATTTGGGTAAGCTTGCGACGCTAGATCGCGGCACTCTTACAATTTGAGAAAGGGGTGAATCCATGGCCTCTGTTCAGTCCACCGCTGCGGTGCCGACGTCTTCGTTCCGGGCCAATCCTTGGGTCCAGCTTGTCGTCGGCATCGTCTGTATGGCGATGATCGCAAACCTGCAATACGGCTGGACGTTTTTCGTTGTGCCGATCAACGCGAAGTTCGGCTGGTCACTAGCGGCAATCCAAGTCTCGTTTACGATCTTCGTTTTGGTAGAGACCTGGCTCGTGCCGTTTGAGGCCGCGCTCGTCGACCGATACGGTCCACGCCGTATGGTGCTGGCGGGCGGTGTTTTTGCAGCGCTCGGTTGGGTCATCAACTCATTCGCGTCATCGCTCGAGGTACTGTATCTCGGTGCGATCTGCGCCGGAATCGGCGCCGGCATTGTCTATGGCACGTGCGTTGGAAACGCGCTGAAATGGTTCGCGGGACATCGCGGGCTCGCCGCAGGACTGACGGCGGCAGGTTTTGGCGCCGGTGCAGCCTTGACCGTCATTCCGATTTCGAACATGATCGAGTCCAGTGGCTACCAGCAGACGTTCCGCGTCTTCGGGCTACTGCAAGGTGCGATCGTAATTATCGCCTCAATGTTTCTCCTTACTCCGCCGGCGACGACGCCGAAAGAATCTCGGCCCGTCAAGGTCTTGCAAGGCAACCGCGACTACGCTCCGATGGAGACACTCCGTTCACCCGTATTCTGGGTGATGTATGTGATGTTCACCCTGGTTGCTGCGGGTGGTCTCATGGCAGTCGCACAGCTCGGCCCGATCGCAAAAGACTTTGGGATTGCCAAGACGCCGGTGACGCTCTTTGGGTTTACCATGGCGGCCTTGACGTATACGGTGTCGCTCAATAACTTGGTCAACGGCCTGACGCGCCCGGTTCTCGGGTGGGTCTCCGACAACATCGGGCGCGAGATCACGCTATTTCTTGCATTCTTACTCGAGGGTATCGGCATCTTCGCGCTGATGAAATTCGGGCACTCGCCGGTGGCGTTCGTGCTGCTTTCGGGCGTCGTTTTCTTCGCGTGGGGCGAGATCTTCAGCATCTTCCCGGCGACGACGCGCGATCAGTTCGGGCAGAAGTACGCGACGACCAACTACGGCATGCTGTATACCGCGAAGGGAACTGGCTCGTTGATCGTGCCGCTCGCGAGCGTGCTTACGGCAATGTCAGGCAGTTGGACGCTCGCGCTTTCGGTCGCGGCCCTCTTCAACATCGTCGCAGCGATCATTTCCGTAGCGGTGTTGCTGCCGCTGCGCGTCCGCGTTATTCGCTCCTCGAGTTAGGGCCTGGCCCTAGTCGAGGAGCGAAACGGCACCGGTTCGCAGATCGTAAACGGCGCCGACGACACGCAAGATGCCGCGAGCGACGGCATCGTCGAGAATCGTCGACCGTGCGGTCAGCGCCGCGACCGTTTCGCGAACGTTTGCAGCAACGGCGTTCGCCCACCAGTCTCCGCCTACCGTGCGCGCGGCGCGCACGGCGGGCGCGAGTTTTTCCGCAAGCTGTTGAATGTGACCGGGGAACGTCGCGCCGGATTCGACCAGCGACATCGCTGCTTGTATTGCGCCGCACGAGGAATGCCCAAGCACCACGACGAGCATGCAGTGCAGAATCTCGACGCCATACTCGACCGAGGCGAGCCCGTCGTCGCTGACGGTTGGCCCCGCCGAGCGAACGACGAACAAATTGCCGGGGTGCTGATCGAAGATCGCTTCGATCGGCACGCGTGAGTCCGAGCATCCCAACACGACGGCGAACGGGAACTGTGCGTTCGCAAGTTCGATTCGCATGGCCGACGCGACGGGCGCCTGGGGACGCTCCTCAACGAAACGCCGGTTGCCT
>JASHZC010000028.1 GCA_030042755.1 Vulcanimicrobiota bacterium
AACCCAGACGATCACCGGGCGCTTTCGCGCCAACGTCGATCGCGGTTCCATGAAGGCACAGAACGTCATCATGGTCGCACCTCCTGGAGGCTGGCCGCAGCATCCGCACTAAGTAGGTTGCGCTATGCGCAATCAAGCGGATAAAGCTCGGGCATTTCGAGCCCTGCACGAGCGCGATCGCGCGTTCGTGATTCCAAATCCTTGGGACCTCGGATCGCTGCGGGTCCTCGAGCAGCTCGGTTTTGAGGCCATCGCTACGACGAGCGCCGGATTCGCGCGGTCCATTGGAAAGATCGACGGCGAGGTCGGTCGCGATGAGATGATCGATCATTGCGGCATCCTCGCCGTCTCGACCGACCTTCCGGTGAGCGCCGACCTCGAGAATGGTTATGCCGACGATCCGGCGGGCGTTGCCGAAACGGTTCGCCTTGCCGCTGCCGCCGGGTTGGCAGGCTGTTCGATCGAAGATCTGCCACTACACCGCGTGGGCGAACCCTACGAGATTTCGTTTGCTGCGCAGCGCGTACGTGCCGCAGCCGAAGCGGCGCACGCGTTGCCGTTTCCGTTCACTCTGACCGCACGAGCCGAAAACTACATCGCGGGCCGGCCCGATCTCGCCGATACGATCGCTCGCCTTCAGGCCTTTGCGGAAGCCGGCGCCGACGTTCTCTACGCTCCGGGCCTGCGCACCAAAGAAGAAATCGCGACCGTCGTGCGCGCGGTAGACCGGCCAGTAAACGTCCTCGCCGGTTTGAGCGGCATGCAGTTAACTCTTGCCGAGCTCTCGGAGCTCGGCGTTCGACGCGTCAGCATTGGCAGCGGTCTCGCTCGCGCAGCGTACGATGCAGCTCTACGTGCTGCAGAGGAAATCCGCGATCGCGGGACATTTACGTTGTTGTTGTAGCGTTATGCGTTCAACAGTTTTGGCGTAGCGAGCCACGCAAGCGTTCCGCGTAACGGCCGATCGTCGGTAAGCTCAACACATGCAAGGCCGCCTTTTTTGAAGTCGATCTCGCCGCCGCCGATGAGCGTGCCGATCGTGTGGCTCATCGATGGCTCGTGCCCAACAAACATGACGGCATCCGCATCGGAATGATCGTCCAGTACGTCGGCAAGGCGTGCGGGTGAGAAACCGGGGCCCACGCGTTCGTCTTCGACCAACGCGTCGCGCAAGTCGAGTTCTTTCACGACGATGGCAGCGGTTTGACGCGCCCGCACGAGCGGGCTTGTGATGACGATGTCCGGTTTGATCCGCAGATTCGCCATCGTCTTTGCTTCGGCGGCGATGCGTTTTGCGCCGGCAGACGTCAGTGGGCGGTCGAAGTCCGAGCCCTCCCACGTTTGCGGATCACCTGCCGGACCGTGTCGCAGAAAATAACAAAGCATCGCGCACCTACACGAGCGAGATCGTTTCTTTCGGTTTGGGATGCGCCGCCAATGCTGCAAGGAGCGAATCGGCGAGCTGATCGCAGATGGGATCGTCGATCTCTTCGACGCGCCCTTCATCGGCGAGCGCGGCCTTGCGCGGATCGATCGCCATGCGCGCGAATACCGGCGCCGCCGCAAGCTCCGCCACGCGATCGGCGTACGACGGTCCAAAGACGTCGTAGCGTTTACCGGTGTCGGGAGCAACGAAATACGACATGTTCTCGACCACGCCCAGAATAGGTTTCTTCAGCTGATGCACGAGGTTTGCCGCCTTGCGCACGATCATCGTTGCAAGCGCTTGAGGCATGGTCACGAGCACGACGCCGTCGACCGAGAGCGATTGCAAGACGGTAAGCGGCGCGTCCGAGGTTCCCGGAGGAAGATCGATCAGCAGCACGTCCAGATCGCTCCACAGCACCTGCTCGTAGAACTGGCGTATGACTCCCGAAAGAATCGGACCTCGCCAGATCATCGCAGTGTCTTCTTTGTCGGTAAGCAGATTCGAACTGACGACCTCGATCGCGCTACGCGTAACTGCGGGAACCATCAACGGCTGCGGATTCCCCTGCGGCGTTTTGGGCGCGTTCGGATCTGCTTCTATTGCAAGCGGCGTGTGCAAGCCGAAAAGCTTCGGGATCGACGGTCCGGTGACGTCGCCGTCCAGAATGCCCACCGACAAGTGTTTGCGTCGTAGTCCAATCGCGGTGAGCGCCGTCACCAGCGACTTACCGACGCCGCCCTTTCCGGACATGATGGGGACGACGTGCTTGATCTTCGCTCGCCCGGTAAACGCACCGGGTGCCCGGCGGGCCGGCATGCGATCTTCGTTGCGGATCAGGGGAACGAAACCCGAGAGGCGCGCCTGAGTCAGGGCGGCAACGATCGGTTCGGTCCGCAAGCCGTGCGCCTTCGCTCCCTGCTCGATCGTTTCGTATTTGCTGACGCTGCACCCGGAACAACCCAGGCCAAACTGCGTCAGAACGTCGGCGGCAATGGGCAGCGCGGCGACCAGCTCCTTGATGTTGCTCTGGGGTGTGATCTCGATCTCGATATGTGGCATCTCGACTCTCATTAAACCTCACCCGGGCCGGAGCCGCCTCCTACCCTAGGGGCTCTTGGCGAAAAATGCCAAAGCAACGGCGGTGCTCTACGTCGAGGGGCAATTGCCGCAAGGCGGCATCGCGATCGTCGGTAGCCGAACGCCTCCCTTGGAGGCGGTCGACTTCGCTTACGAGCTTGCGCGGAGGTCCGGAGAGCCCGTAATCACGGTTTCGGGGAGACGTACCCGCCTGAACATTACGAACTGGAGCGGCAAATCGTAGCCGCCGGTGGTGCGGTTGCGACGGAATGCGAGCCCGGCACACCGGTTAGCGACGCCGCGCTCATTCACCGAGATTACTTACAAGCGCGGTACGCTCGCGCAATCGTCCTTGTCGCAAGCGAGCTTGAAGGCGGTGCGATGTATGCGCTCGACGGACCGTGGACCGGTAACCAAGACGCTTTACGAAACGGCGCCGTCGCCTTGCCATTCGACGTCGAGCGCTCGCTAGAGATCATCTCTCACGCGGCGAACGATGCAACCCCGTGAACACGCTATCCTCAATCGAACGCGCCAGTGCGGTCCTCGCCGGCGGCTGCGACTCGCCGGTGCGCTCCGGATGGGCCGTTGGCGGCCCGATGTTCGTTCAATCGCGCGCAGAAGGTGCGTACGCCTACGACGAAAACGGGCGGCGCTATATCGATTACATCATGGCGTATGGACCGTTGCTCTTCGGACATACGCATCCGGCGCTGATCACCGGACTCGACGAAATTGCTAAAGACGGTTTTGTGTGGGGAACGACGCATCCGCAAGAGATACGCTTAGCCGAACGGATTCGCGCGTATCTGCCGTCGATGCAGCGATTGCGTTTCGTTACGACGGGAACCGAAGCGATGATGAGCGCCATTCGCGTCGCCCGCGCCTTCACGAAACGATCGCTCATCCTGAAATTCGCCGGAAATTATCACGGCCACTTCGATCTCGCCTTGCTGGACGCGGGTGCGTCGGCGCACACGACGAATGCGCGCGCGAGCGGAATTCCGGACGGCGTCGTACGCGACGTCGCGGTGGCACGGTATAACGATCTCGCGAGTCTCGACGAGCAGCTGAAGGGACGCGAAGACGACCTCGCGGCGATCGTCGTGGAACCGATCGTGGGCAACATGGGCTACGTTCCGCCGATCCAGGGATTCTTGGAAGGTTTATTCGAGCGCACGCAGCGTTATGGAGCCCTGTTGATCTTCGACGAAGTCATCACATGGCTGCGTTTTGGTCTGCGCGGCGCGCAAGGCCGCACCGGAATTACACCCGACATGACAGCGGTAGGAAAGATCATGGGCGGCGGGACGCCGATCGCCGCCTTTGGAGGAAGAGAAGACGTCATGTCGGTGCTTGCACCCGTCGGTTCGACGTTCACCGGCGGAACGCACGGTGGAAATCCGTTCTGCGTCGCGATGGCGCATCGCGTTCTCGACGTACTGGAAGCGCATCCGGAATACTACGACGAGATGCGCGCACGGGCGGAACGATTAGCAAACGGCATCCGTGCGATCTTCGACGAGCGCGGTTTGCCGTACGCCGTGGTTCAGCACGAGTCCATCGTCGATTTCAAATTTCGTCCCGGGCGCGCAAACCGGAACTACGACGACGCGCATGCGGCTGACAAGGAAAAATACGCGTCATACTGGCGATCGATGCTCGATTGCGGAGTCTTATTGCCGCCGAGCCAAAACGAAGTCATGTTCGTTTCGGTGCAGCATTCGAACGCGGATATCGACCATACGCTCGAAGCAATAGGTCAAGCGCTCTTGTAAGAAGAACGAGTAAGCGCCGGGACGTGACGGGAGGATTCCATGAAGTACCTCCGTGTTATTGCTTTTGGCGCGTCCATGGCACTGTGCACGATCGTTTCTCCGCTTACCGCCGGCGGCTCTGCTGCTACGTTACCGGTGATCGCGGTCAATAATAATCGCGTCGCTGCCGGACAGTTAACTGGGCACGTGTTGCATCTTTCACTCGAGGCGCGGTGGGGTCGATGGTATCCGGAAGGGCCAAAGAACGTAGCGGTGCCGATTCAGGCCTTTGCAGAAGCCGGTAAATCGCCGCAGATCCCAGGCCCGCTCATACGCATCCCGGTGGGAACGGTTGCAATCGTGCGCGTGCGCAATGCGATTGCCGGGACGCGATTGACCATGCACGGCTTGATGAATCGTCCCGCGCAAGTGGACCGGCCATTCGACCTCGCATTCGGTCAAACGCGCGAGGTTCGGTTTCGCGCAACGACTCCGGGAACGTACTACTACTGGGGTTCGACGACAGGGAAGCCGCTAGAAGCCCGCTACGCGACCGACTCGCAACTGAGCGGCGCCATCGTCGTCGATCCGCAGAACCCCGCGAAACGTACTCCCGATCGGATCTTCGTCATCGGCATGTGGATCAACGTTCTAACTCCCAAAGGCCACCGAGATTTCGATTATGCGCTTGAGGTTATCAATGGCAGAACGTGGCCATATACGGAGCGGTTATCCTACGCTGCGGGAACGACCGTTCGCTGGCGCCTGATCAACACGTCACCCGAGGGGCATCCGATGCACTTCCATGGATACTTCTTCCACGTTGATTCGCGCGGTGACGGTGTAGCGGACACGACCTATCTACCTGGGGATCGCGACGTTCGCGTGACCGAGCTCATCGAGCCCGGTCATACATTCGCAATGTCGTGGCGAGCGTCGCGCCCGGGAAACTGGCTCTTTCATTGTCACTTGTCCTACCATACGCTGGAACCGCTGCCACTTGCCGACATGGTCGCGGGAACGATGAAAGTCACGCCTTTGCAATACGAGAACGGGTACATACCTCACGCCGGGATGGGCGGACTGATTCTTGGGGTTACCGTGACGTCCAAGGATGGCATCGCTGCGCAACCGCCACCAGCTCGCCGGCTGCAGCTGCTCGTAGAACCGGCTCCCGACAATGCGCCCGATGCACCGTCGTTCCGGTACGTACTTGATGACGGCGGGCGAACGATCGCGGAAGCCGGTGCGATCGGACCGCCGATCGTTTTGACACGCGGCGTACCCGTCGCCATTGACGTCACCAATCATCTTGCGGATGCGACGACCGTACACTGGCACGGCTTGGAACTACAAGATAGTTACTTCGACGGCGTCATGGACTTTAGTGGGGATGGCGATCGTCGAGCACCGATGATCGCGCCGGGGGAAACGTTCGAAGCGCGTATGACGCCGACGCGAGCGGGAACGTACATCTATCACACGCACATGCACGACATTTATCAGTTGCGCGGCGGCCTTGCCGGCCCGCTCATCGTGCTGAATCCGGGTGAGCGCTTCGATCCGGCGACGGATCACATCTACACAATGACGACGACGCACCGGCTGGCAGACGAGGATAAGGTTCTCATCAACGGCGTATTCCAACCCGATCCACTGGTCGTCGCTGCCGGCGTGAAACAACGCCTTCGTTTCATTAACATGACGACGTTCTGGACGAACGAGATGATTTCGCTCAGTTCTGGAAACCGCGTGCTGCAATGGCAACCGCTGGCGGTGGATGGTGCGGATCTTCCAACGGCGCGTCGCGCGTCGGAGGCGGCGGTCGATACGGTAACGATTGGACAGACCCGCGATTATACGTTTACGCCCGCACGCGGGGACTTTCTCTTACAGATCTGGCCCGACCCCAGCGAGCCACCGGTAGCGATTCCGGTGCACGCGGTGTAAGGGTGTTAGTTGCGGCGGCGGTCCCAGGGGCCGAATACTTCCCTGCGCAAACGCAAATCGGCAGCTTCTCGCTCCTCGTGCTCGGCGATCCCGGCATCGAGGTCGGCGATCATGCTCCGCAAGCGGTTCGACGTTTCCTCAGGGCTTGCGATGAGTCGCGGCTCACCTGCAAGGCGACCTGCGAACGACCAAAACGGCGTTTTCCATGAACTAAACATTGTGCGCTCCCAGCGGTAGATGAAAGGGCACCGCCACCGTCTCTAAAGCAGACGGTGTGCTCGCCAGGAAAATGCTAACACGAAACGCCCGCTGGGCGGGCGGGTCGTAGGTCCCCGAATGTACACACATTGTAAGGACATAGGACCTCCCCCTTAATGGGGGGTCGGGTGGGGAAATGAGCAGAGGGACTGCATGGGCCGCGGCTAGCGTGGCAACAATCGTGGCATTCGTGCATCTTGCCGTTGCGGGGCGATACGACGCATTCCGCAACGAGCTGTACTTCATCGTTTGCGGACGCCATCCGGCGCTCGGTTACGTCGATCAGCCGCCGCTCGTGCCGCTGCTAGCAGCGGCAACTCAAGTCTTCGGG
>JASHZC010000291.1 GCA_030042755.1 Vulcanimicrobiota bacterium
GTGATCTTCAGCAGGTCGATGTCCGTTTGCTCTGCGTCTCTTTCAAAGGCGTTCACGCCGACGATGATTCGATCTTTCGTTTCGATTGAACGCTGATACCGATAGCTGGCTTCGGCGATCTCCCGCTGAAAGAAGCCGGCTTCGATGGCTTCGACCACGCCGCCGTATTCGGCGATTTGGGCAAAATAGGCTTCAGCTTGGCGTTCCATCTCGTCCGTGAGCGCTTCGACGTAGTACGAACCCCCGAGCGGGTCGACGACGTTTGTCACGTTCGTTTCGTAAGCCAATACCTGTTGCGTGCGCAGCGCAATTTCGACCGACTTCTCGCTCGGCAGCGCCATGACTTCGTCCATTGAATTGGTGTGCAGCGATTGCGTTCCGCCGAGCACCGCCGACATCGCCTCGAAGGCTACTCGCACGATGTTGTTCTCGGGCTGCTGCGCCGTGGCGGAGCAACCGGCCGTCTGGGTGTGGAACCGAAGCTGCCACGAACGAGGGTTGCGGGCTCCATACTTTTCGCGCATGTGCCGCGCGTAGATCCGTCGCGCCGCGCGAAACTTGGCGATCTCTTCGAAGAAATCGATGTGAGCGTTAAAGAAAAACGAGAGCCGCGGTGCAAAGGAATCGACGTCCATGCCGGCCGCTATGCAGGCTTCGACGTACGCAAAGCCGTCGGCGAGCGTAAAGGCGAGCTCCTGGGCGGCCGTGGATCCCGCCTCGCGGATGTGGTAGCCGGAGATGGAGATCGTGTTCCACTTCGGCATCTCGCGCGTGCAGAAGTCGATCATGTCGACGATGATCCGCATGTGTGGGCGCGGAGGGAAAACCCACTCCTTCTGCGCGATATATTCCTTGAGGATGTCGGCTTGAATCGTGCCCCCGAGCTTGGCGCGCGGGATGCCCTTGCGCTCGGCGGCCGCAACATATTGCGCGAGCGCGATGCACGCCGGCCCGTTGATCGTCATCGAGGTGGTGATGTCTCCCATGTCGATGCCGTCGAAGAGCGTTTCCATGTCGGCTAGCGAGTCAATTGCCACGCCGCATTTGCCGACTTCGCCGCGTGACTGCGGCGCGTCCGAGTCGTACCCCATCAGCGTCGGCATGTCGAAGGCTACCGAGAGCCCATGTTGTCCGTGCTCGAGTAAGAAATGATAGCGCTCGTTGGTCTGCGCAGCGGTACCGAACCCGGCGAACTGGCGCATCGTCCAGAGGCGGTTGCGATAGCCGTTAGCGTGGATGCCGCGCGTATACGGGTACTCGCCAGGCCACCCGAGATCGCGCGCAAGATCGAGGTGCGCGACGTCGTCCGGACCGTAGACGGTTTGCAGGGGTACGTCGGAGATGGTGCGGTCGATCGCCCCCGAGCCCGGCCCCTTGCGCGCCTTGCCTTTTGCGGACGCGTCCCGCCAACGCCGGCCCTGTTCTTCAAACGCCGACGTCGCCGGCGCCGCCGGCTCGATCATCCTAGCCATAGAAGCCGTCCATTTCGACGCCGGGCCCCGGTTCTCCCCAACGCTTGCTCGCTCACCGATCCTCGAAGTGTTGGGACAAAAGACGATCGGCGGCTTCATACGGGTCGATGTCGGCCGGCGTTTGGGTGCGAAGTGCATGGTCGAGGCGCCGTTCCAACCGGCCCAACGCGAGCTGGCGCACTCGATGCGTGAAGGCATCGCGCCGGCGCTGTGTGATCTCACCGGTTTCGTTGAGATACGCGACGTGACGTTCGATCGCGGTCCAGAGCTCGTCGATCCCTTCGCCGGAGAGCGCTTGTGTCATGACGAGTTCGGGAATCCAGCCGGCGAAATGCTGCATCTCCATCATCGAGCGTATCTCGCGTTGGAGCTGCTTGGCCATCGGATGGTCTGCCTTGTTGACCACGAAGATGTCCGCAATCTCCATGATTCCGGCCTTCAGCACTTGAATCGAATCGCCGCTACCCGGCTGCAACGTCACCATCGTCGTTTGCGCAAGTTCGGCGATCGCGACCTCACTCTGCCCGACACCAACCGTTTCGATCAAGACGACCTCAAAGCCGAAGGCATCCATCAGCGTCACCGCATCCGCCGTGGCGCCGGCCAGGCCGCCTAGATGGCCGCGGCTGGCCATCGAACGAATGAAAACGTCGTCGTCGGTGAAGTGTTCGGCTAGACGAATGCGATCGCCCAGCAGCGCACCATGCGAAAACGGCGAACTTGGATCCACCGAAACGACGCCGACGCTCTTGCCCAACCGCCGCGCTTTGCGCACCAATCCCGACGCGAGCGTCGATTTCCCGACGCCGGGCGGCCCGGTCAGCCCCATCGTCATCGCGCGGCCGGCCCGCTCGTAGATCGCACGCACGAGTTCGCCGCCGCGTCCCGCTTCCGCCAAGGAAATCGCCCGCGCCAGAGCTCGCGGCTTGCGGAGTTCGAAGTCGCGCAGCAACTCATCGAAAGCCGGCAGATTCGTCAAGATACCGTTTCCAGTGCGCTGGGCAGCAGGAATGAACCTTCAGCTCAGGTCGAAGGTCGCTCAGTGACCCGCTGCGTTGCGAGCGCAATCATCGGCGCGCTTCTCGCGTTCTGCGCGCCCGTACCCATACGGAGTGAAACGCTCGTCGTGCCGCTGACGGGAAAGCGCGTTCGCGACATCCAGACGGCTCAGCTCTTTCACACGCTTTTCAGCGACTTTTTCCCCGAGGGAGACGGAACCACGTACGTGCAGACGGGCGACATTCCGGCGATGTGGCTGCGCGACTCGTCGGCCCAGACGATCCCATACGTTCGTTACCAGTTCGCCTACCCGGGCTTGCGGGGACGCTTCCTGGGCGTGATCAGGCGTAACGCGCAAAACATTTTGACCGACGTTTATGCCAACGCTCTGCAGGCCGACTACCACGTCTGGGAGCGCAAGTGGGAAGTCGATTCACTGGCCTGGCCCGTCATCCTCACGTCGATCTATTGGCGCGAGACGCACGATCGCACGGTCTTCAACTCCGAATTGCGCCGGGCGCTCGGCCAGATCGTTTACACGTACCGTTGCGAAGAGCATCATCAGGCCTGTAATCGCTACCGCTATCCGTATCGCGTCTATACGAGCGACCGCTACAACGACGACACCGGCATGATCTGGGGCGCGTTTCGTCCGTCCGACGATCCGGTCCAATACCGCTTCAACGTCCCGCAGAACGCGTTCGCCGTGGTGGCATTACACGACATCGAAGAGCTGGCGCGAGACGGTTATCGCGATCAACAACTCGCCAATCAGGCGCAGGCGCTGGCGGCGCGCGTTCAAATCGGCATCGAGCGCTACGGCCTCTTTTTCAATCCCGAGCGCCGAGTCTGGATGTACGCCTACGAAACCGACGGTTTCGGCAACTACAATCTCATGGATGACGCCAACATCCCCAACCTGACGACCCTACCGTACATCGACTGGTGCTCGGCCTTCAATCCGGCTTACATCGCAACGCGCATCTTTGCGCTCAGCATGGACAATCCGTTCTTCTTTTCGGGACGATACGCGCAGGGACTCGGGAGCCCGCATACGCCGTACGGCTACGTCTGGCCGCTGGGGATCATCGGACGGGCACTCACCGCCACCTCCTCGATCGAGGTCGCGACCGCAATCACGACGCTCGCAGAGACCGACGGTGAGACCGGTCTGATCCACGAGAGCTTCTATCCGGACGGGTATTGGCGATTCACTCGTCCCGAGTTCGGCTGGGCGAACGCGCTCGGCGCCGAGTTATTCTTCCGCAGTCTCGCCGGGGACCCGGCGACGCAGTTCGCCTATCGAGGGCCGATCGTGCCGTTCGACACGCGCTCGGTCACGCCGACGTTGGTCCCCGCGTTCACACAGATTGAAAACGCTGCCGAGTTGACCGCGACGGTCGGTCGGCTGTTGCGAGGGGAGCGGCGAACTTCATCGCCAAGCACCGCCTGGTATGAATGAGGGGTACTACCGCCATCCGTCAATTGCCGGAGAGCTGATCGTTTTCGTCTCCGAAGACGATTTGTGGAGCGTCGATGCCGGCGGCGGGGGGGCCGTGCGCTTGACGGCGAGCTTTGGCATGTGCTCCTTTCCGCGTCTCTCGCCCGACGGGGCCTGGATCGCGTTCATATCGACCGACGAAGGGAATCCCGAGGTCTACGTGATGCCGGCGCGCGGCGGCAAGGCACATCG
>JASHZC010000292.1 GCA_030042755.1 Vulcanimicrobiota bacterium
TGAAGCCCACATCGAGAACGCGCCGGTTGAGCATCGCGTAGGTTACGAGCAGCGCCGTCGCAAGCCAAATGAAGGCGCCCACGGAGAAAAATGTGAGAAGAAGGCTCCAGTTGGACACGATTCCGCTGAGGTTGTTAACCACCAAAGCGGCTCCGAGAGCGACCGGGAGCGGCAAGACGAGCCACGAGGCTCGTGCACGTTCGGATCGCGGGGTGTTTGCGACGGCGGTAACCGCAACAACGGCTACGGATATCGTGCTCAGCGCGTTGAGAGCGCCTCCCAGCAGCCCCATCACCGAGGGAAGTGGATCGATCCGCAATGTCGCCGCGCCGACAGCCGATACAGCCATTGCGAGGAACCACACAGCGTTTGCGCCGTACGCGAGCCAAACGATCGCCTTTCGAAAAGCGGAAGGCTCGCCGAAGCGCGACGCCAACGCGATTACCAGGATCGAAGCGATAACGGCGACTGCAGTGCTAACGACATACAAAATGAGGGTCACACGCGGTTCGGGCAGGACCAGGGCGTTAGGCGCGAGGGATTGGGAGATCACCAAGCACATCAGGAACGAGGCTAAAATTCGGCCCTCGACCGACCACCAGCGCCGAACCGATATCAGTATTGCGCACAGAATAAACCACGCGAAAGCAATTCCGCGAAGAATAAAGTTCGGGAATTTCCATTGGGAATCGCCTTCCCAAATGGTACTCCCAACAATGCTGGTAGAAAACTCGCTTGAACCGCGGTGGACCCGCAGCACAATGGGGCGGGTTGCCATCAACTGCCACAAGATTCCGATTCTTGCGTCGAGACTTTGCTCGCGCAGATCCAGCAGGTCGCCCTCATGCAGGCCCGCTTTCGCCGTGGCTCCGTTTCGGCGTGGCTGCTCAATCACTACCTGGAATGGTTGGCCCGTTCGGATAAACGTACTGTCCCAAAAGCCGTACCATGGCCGGCCGCCGACGCCTTGATAATCGGCCTCATGGGTGATCCATGCGACCAATCCGACCGCGCAAAGCGCCAACAAGAACCACTTCCAACGGGTGTCCGTAGCCATCGATGAACGCATTGTATCCGGCTAGAAGAACGCCTGCCACGGGAGATCGCGAGACCGCCGGGAGCGAATAGTAAAGCGATGGAGATGGCTTATCGGGAGCGGTGGAAGGCGGAGATCGCAGAGATGCGACGGGTACTTGCCTCCTTCGCTCTGATAGAAGAATGCAAGTGGGGTAAACCGACGTACACGCTGGGTAGGAAGAACGTCGTCATCCTTCAGGGATTTAAAGAGTATTTTGCGCTGGGGTTCTTTCAAGGGGCATTGCTGAAAGACCCAAAGCATTTGCTGGTCCAACTCGGACAGACGCAGGCGCTGCGCGTGATGAAGTTCACTAGCGTACCGGAGATCGCTGCCAGTGCGACGGCGATCAAGGCTTTCGTTCGCCAGGCGATAGCGGTAGAGCGAGCCGGACTGCGGGTGCAAAAGAAACCGCCAAACTTGGCGGTACCGAAGGAGCTCAAGGAAAAATTTCGCAAGGAGCCGCGGTTGGCGAAAGCCTTTGCTGCGCTAACGCCCGGACGGCAACGGAGCTATCTCTACCATTTCGCCGAAGCGAAGCAATCAAAAACGCGGATCGCCCGAATTGAGAAAGCTATGCCCCGTATTTTCGCGGGGATTGGGCATCTCGAGCGCCCCAAACGATAGCCATCTATTTAGTGTAATCGCTCGCCGCCAAGTTCGCCGAGGGTGCGGCGCGCAGCCGCCACGATCTCATCGGAGAGCTTTGGATCGGATTTGGCAACCGCGCGTGCGGCAACGATCGCGCCGATGCAGCCTGCCGCTATGGTAAGCGCGCGTTCACGACGGTTGGATCCCGATTGCTCGCCGTCACGCATGGCATTCTCCAGTGCTGTCGCGAAGCGAGCGAAACCAGACGTGAAGGCGGAACTCACGCGCTTTCCCTGCCGCGCGATCTCGCTGCCCGACGCCGTCATCGCACAGCCCTTCGTGATGTCGTCCCGATGTGCTTCATTGACGTAGAAGTCGAGATACGTTCCGATCGGCGAATCGACGCCTTCGGCGAGAGTCATCATTTGTTCGTAGCTGCGATCCAATGAATCGTCTATGGCCGCGGCCGCAATCGCTTGCTTTGAATCGAACTGCGCGTAGAGCGCACCATGTGTTAGGCCGGCTTCCCTGCCAATGTCCGCGACCCCAACTCCATCGATACCGTGTCGACGAAAGAGCTTTCCCGCCGCGCGCACGAGCGCTCGCCGGTTTTGAGCCGCTTTCTCCTTTTGCCTAGGCGGCCGCAAGCTGTTAACATTATGGGTGCAATGATTAGCGTCCAGCGGTCGTAACGAAAAAGGCTGGTTTCACATGCCAATGATCGATGTTTATGCCAGAGCCGGTACGTTTGCTGACAAGCCGAAGCTCATCGTGGATCTCACCGCGGCGATGATGCGGTGGGAAGGCGTTCCGTCGATCGCGCTATTCAAAGACAATACGGCTGCGTTTGTCCACGATCTCGGCGCCGATTCGCTCGGCAACGCGGAAGGAAGAAGTGACTACGTGCGCGTGCAGGTCGTGACGCCCGTCGGCGTGCTCAATCGTGACAAACAGCTTGGCGTCGTCGAGGAGATGACCGCGATTGTTGCCGCTGCTGCGGCGGACGCGACGCTGCGCGATCGCACGTGGGTGATCATTACCGAGGCTCCGGACGGCGGCTGGGGCATTGGCGGGCATGCTTATCTGAGCGCTGAAATTGCAGCCGCAGCGCGAGCACAGTTGAGTGCCGGGAAAAGCTCTTAGTTGAGCGATCGTGGCCCAACACTGAACGAGCCCGAGGCGCAAATCTCCAGGATCTGCTCGGCGCTCAGCCGTCGGAAACTCGCGTTGCAATATTCAAATGAATCGCCGGCTGGAGTCTCATCGTAACGTGCCTGGGCACCGGGATTGAGCTGTGCTCGTTGCTGGATCGTCTTGTTCTTGAAGTTCACCCGGTACGCGCGATCCGCTCCGAAGAGAAAGACCTCTCCGCGGCTATTCGCATAGCCGCCATAAATCGGCTCAGAGGGCGCCGGAACGACTCCCTTCGAAATCTTTTTGTTTAAATTGAGGACGCCAACCGGCGTGGTATCTAACATAATGCAGATACTAGAACCCAGGGAGATGGCAAAGGGTTGCACCACCGCGGCGACGACCGTGTAGAATAGACAAATGTCGAACGAGTATCGCGGCTATCGATATGAGCTAGAGGCTGCGGAGCTCCAGGGGAAGGTTGCGCACGATGCTATGGAAGCGTGGGTGAGCCGTCCGCTTGACGCGCCCGACGTCCCCGGTAAAGTGTTGGAAAACCACGCGAAGGATTTGCGTACGAGCCGCGAGCGATTGCAACGTTTGCTCCAAGAACATGGCGCTCGCGACGATATCGAAGCCGCGCTCCTTGCGAACGAAAAATATCATCGCGCGCTGGGCTTGAGCATCAGGGGCGAAGCTCAACCCGACAGCGACGACAGCCAAGGACGCTAGCACCGGTGGCGAGATTGGTTTTTGCGATGATGCAGTCGCTCGACGGGTACGTCGCGGGCACGGACGGGGCGCTGTTTGAGCCGCCCGGCGAGGAGCTGTCGCGGCACTTCAACGATCACGTAAGCGGAGTAGCCGGCATGTTGTACGGGCGCCGCATGTACGAGATCATGCGGTACTGGGATGAGGACCAAGCGGATTGGGATGCGTACGACCATGATTTCGCAGCGATATGGCGGAGCCGGCCGAAATGGGTCGTATCGCGCACGCTGAAATCGGTCGGCCCGAACGCGACGCTCGTCGACGGCGACCTTGAAGCGTTTGTGCGCGATCTCCGCGCGCGAATCAAGGGAGAAATCGACGTTGCCGGACCGGAACTCGCAGCCGGCATAACCGGTCTGGGCTTGATCGATGAGTACCAGCTCTACATCCGGCCGTTCGTGCTCGGCGCGGGCAAGCCGTACTTCGCCGGCGCGCGACCGCCCCTGCATCTGGCCGGTTTCGAGCGCATCGGCGATGCGGTGCGATTGACGTACTCGCAACCGCGGTAAGATTGTGCCATGCCGTGGACTCCGGACGATGCCGAAAGACATACGCACAAGGCGAGTACGCCCGAGCTAAAAGAGCTTTGGGCAAGAGTTGCAAACGAATCGCTCGAGCGAGATGGGGATGAAGGCCGAGCAATCCGCGAAGCAAACGCCGTCGTAGCGCGCCAGGCCTAAAGGATTACGAAATACCCATAAGGCCATGTGCTTGGAGTGTCGTTCGCATTGAGGCGATCGTGCGCTGCAATTCTTCGGTCTTTTCGCGCAGCGCGTCGGCTTCGAGATGATCGTACGCGGCGCCGGCAGCAATGGCGCACTCTTCGATCAGTCCGATTTCGTCGGCGTCGAGATCTTCGCCGGTTACGTGCGTCCCGAGGATCAGGATCGCGCCGAGCTCGTGTCGGACGAAGATCGGCACGGCAAGCGCCGGTTCCGCAGTTCCGGTCGGAACCTCGCCTGCGTTCCAGTGAACGTCAGATAGGCGCAGCGGTTGGCGTTCCCCGGCAAGAAAGACAAGCAGACGATCTCGCTCGTCTAAGAATGTGCGCGTTCCGGTACTCCAGCCCACCGATGCCAAGCGATCGAACCGTTGCGGCGAGGTGCGACGGAAGAGCGCCGCGGAAGCGAGACCAAGCGTCGCGGCCGTCTCCTCTGCGAGAATGTCGTCAACCACCTGATACGATGCCGCGTGCGGAAGGCCCAAAGCCAGGCGTTTCAAAGCACGCTCGGCGAGATGACGCGCGCGAAAGAGCACGTTGTCGACGAAGCGATCGATTTGGCGGTGGATGGCATTCATTGAGAAAGCGAAACCGATTGCGACAAGCACCTCCAAAATGATCGCAAGTCGCGATTGATCGAGCACTCTGTCCGCGAGCCAATCCACAAGCGCGAACACGGCAATCAGAATTGCCGTTATTGCCGCATAGACGATCGTACGACTGACGAAGAAGGAAACATTGATGACGCGATGTTTGAGAATGGCGTAGGCGACGCCAATCGGAGCGGTCGCTCTGATCACGTTGATTGCATCGAACAACGCCGGCGAACTGGCCGACAGTCCGCCGAAAAATAGTTCCACGTAGGGGACGAAGAGCGCGATCCCTATTCCGGCGGTCATCCAACGCAAGCGCTGCCGATCCGATCCTTCGGCTCGTACGTACGTCGCAAAAAGCGTTGCCGCGATCGTTATCGACAAAGCAAGTTCGAGGTCCCGATACACTTGGTCGAGCGATAGCGCGGGTTGACCAACCAGGTAGTTACGTACCAGCGCTGTGAGATCGAGTCCGGCCAGAGCGATAAACGACGCTAACCCGACCCATCTGAGTGCAGC
>JASHZC010000029.1 GCA_030042755.1 Vulcanimicrobiota bacterium
GCAGGCGAAACGAACGCCTGAAACGCGATCGCACTCGCAAAGGAAGGTCCGCTCACGTGACGACGGATTAGGCGACCCTTCGATCCATACGCAATGCATTGCTTCCGCCGCGCGCCCAATTGCCCCGTGCTCGTTCCATGAGCGGCATGCTGCACGAGCGATTCCTGAAGAACCGCTACCTTCATCTGCGCTTTGTGAGCGCGCAGCGAAAGATCGACATCTTCGAAATACAGGAAGAATGCCTGATCGAAGCCGCCGAGACGTTCGAAAGCGTCCGTGCGCGCGACGAACGCACATCCGCTGATCCAGTCCGTCGCGTCACCGAATTTTGGTCGACCCGCAACGGCGGCTCCGAGCGACGGTAACCATCGGCCGCCTGCAAAGAACGGCGGCTCGCCCGGTCCGGCCAATACGACACTGGAAGCAAGATCGACGCGGCGCTCGGCCATCCATGCGGTCATCCTCTCGATCCATCGCGAACTTGCGATCGCGTCCGGATTAAGAAATGCGATATACTCCTCATCGCATCCACGCGCTCCAAGATTCGCGCCGGATCCGAACCCCGCGTTCGTCGAGTTACGAACGATTTCAACTTGCGGAAAGTGCGCAGCTATCATGTCAACCGAGTCATCTTGCGACGCATTGTCTACGACGATCACTCTACAGGGTACGGACTGCGCAAGAGCCGACTCGATCGCGGCGCCCACGTATGCGGCTCCGTTGTAGTTTACAATGACGATCCGAGTTTGAAGCGGCCCGCTCAACGCTCGATCCTCGCAAGAAGCACGGCCAACCCTGCAATCGCCGCGATTTGCGCAAGCCATTGCAGCGCCGCGACCGTCTCAATCAAGATAAGTCGGTACGAGACATCATGCGCCGGAACGATCCAGCCGTTGAACATCGAATCGATTGCGACGTGCGCCATCCGCCGCATACCATCGTAGGCGTTCCAGTGGGGATCGAAACGCACGTTATAGCGCATCAGACACGTTGGTGCTCGCGGCAGATCTACCACGGCAAGCCACGGCGCGGGTTGCGAGAATTGCAGCACGGCCGCGCAGCCCGATTGGGACGGCGCCGCCAGGTGCGACGGTCTTGATGTCTGCGCAGCAACCACGCACAGTCCCACGCAGCGAACGGCCCGCGCACCGCGAATGTCGATCCACGCGTAGCCCGCGGTCGATTTGCTAAGCAGCCTTCCCGACGCGTCGTCAAGGCGCCCGCGCACGTAAACCAAGGCTTCCTCGCTGGGGTCGACAGGGAGGATCGCATCAGGATTGGTCGTCACCGCACCGCCGAGACCCTGAGCTAGGTCCGGCATGCTAACAAAAGCGGAGCGAACGTCAACCCATCCCTCTGAAGCCGCAACCGCGTGCTCGGGTGGCACGATAGGTACGACGCGCGGCATGCGATGCCAGTCTTGGGGAACGTCGGTCCCATCGGCGATCGAGGCGTCACCGAAAAAAATGCGATTTTCCCAAGGCGGCGCTGGTAGCGCATCAACAGACGGGACATCGTCGAGCGTAAGTTCGGGCAAGTATTGCAGCGTCCGAGAACGCACGGGAGAAGACGATTTCGGAAGCGGCAATGCCTCCTGGAACTTCAGCGTCGCTGCATCGCTCCGAAAGTACGGAAGAACGAACACGCGCGACACGCTCAGGGCTGCGAGCCATCGGACATCGCCGGTTGCTTCGTAGCTCATCAGCGCGGACGACTCCGGAAAACTGAACTCCGGCGTATTGATTGGTACGACGTTCCCCGGCAACACGACGGCATCCGGGTTGATGCCCGAACCTCTCCCGGCAAAGCTCATCGGCTGCAGCGCGGGAAGCAGAGCGAAGCGCGAATTTTCGCGAGCGCCGATTTCCAAGCTCGGGATACTGTTGGACTCTACCCAGAACGACGTCGGCGGCGTGCCGATCCACGCTCCGGCCAAAACGAGGCCCAATATAAGGAAAATCCATCGCAGTTGAGCGAACCGGCCGATCGCTAACGCCGTCCCGACCGCGTACGCGATCGCGAGAAATCCGATCAAGTCGTAGAGCTCGCGATAAAGGCCACTTGCACTAACATTCTGCTCGAGCCAGAGATAGGCAGGTCCGGCTAATCCTTTCACACCGGTAGCAAGCAGCCAGATCGCGGCCGCACCGACAGCGAGTACGAGCGCAAGATTGCGCCGCTTCGTCCAAGCAGCAGCCACTCCCAGGGCGAACAGGACAACCACGATCCACATTGCGTCAATCGTGAACCACCCAAGCGCGTCCGCATACCGCGCGAAGTATCCGCTTAGCGCCAAGGCTGCCGCTGGAGCCACTGACTCGTCGGCTTGCCAGGCTGCCGTAAAGGGAATCGTATGCAGGTACGTCCAGTTGCCCAGAACGCCGATCGCGATCGGCAGTGCCGCGAGTAGCAGCGCAGCGGGCACGAGATACGTACGTCGCGCAATCGACCAGAGGAAAACCACGACGCAAACAGGCACGAAAAACTGTAGCTGCTGGAGTGTGAGAAGAGAAAACAGCGCGATGCGCAGTGGCGACGGCCGGTGCGAAGCAAGCTCCGCCAAGACGAGCATCGTCGCCGCGTAGGCGAGCACCATGAAAATGTGGCCCGCGACAATCTTGTTGTAGACCCACGGATTCAGCGTCGCGAACAGTGCGAACGCGAAGCTCACGCTCCAGCCGACGCGACAGAATCGTGAGGCCAGCCGAACGGCGCCGGCAGCGCAAGCGAATCCGATTGCGAACATCGTTGCGACGTAGGCTATCGTTGGACCGACGATTCTCACGAGGAGCGATACGATCGCTGAGATGAGGTAATCCGTGGGATACGGGCGCGGCGAGCCGATCCCGTACGCGAACCATCCTCCCCACGAACTCCAAACGTTCGAGTAGAATGTTTTCGCATCGGCGTCCCACGACCAATCGTGTCGTACCGCGGGTACGCCCTTCAGCGAGACCAGGAACGTGAACGCAAGCGCGACGGCCAACGGCGCGAGAAGCGACCAATCGCGCAGGCGCGCCGCATACGATCTCACGAAGGAGCGCTGGCGGTCACGGATTCCCACAAATCCAAGGCAGCTTCATCCCACGTTACGATCGGCATCGTTTGAACTTCGCTTTCGAGCCGCTGATACAGCGACTCGTTCGTAAGCACGCTCTCCAAGGCTTTCGCTAAGGACGCGGCCGTCGGTTCGTCGGCAGCAAGCCGCCCCAACGGAAAAGCAAAACGAAACGCGGGAATGTCGAACGTGACGCATGGCAGGCCTACCCCCATAGCCTCCAGCACAGACAAGCCGAACCCCTCTTCCAAGCTTCCGGTTACGAACACGCGAGAGCGCCGTAAGGCTTCGACGACTTCACCATCGTCCAGATTGCCATGCACGTCGACGCAATTTTCCAACTTTCGCTCGGCAATCTCTTTTTGCACGTCGAAGTCGAGTTCGTTGCGACCCACGAGTGCGAGCCGCGCCTTGGGAATATCGTGAACGATAAGCGACCATGCGTCGAGCAGCGTGTGCGTGCCCTTTTGGCGAGCTAGCCGTCCCACGTAGATTGCATCGTACGCGCGGCCCCCATTGGGATAGGGACGAGCCTTCGCAAATACGCCCATCTTTATCAGCGCGATGCGGTTCTCCGCAACTCCGCGACGTACGAGATCTTCGCGCACTTCAGGGTTGTCGGCAATCACGAGATCGGCGGTCCGTCGTACGATTTGAATCATCATCCTCTGTTCGAACCACGCCAGAACGTTCGACACGTGACCGCCGTGCCGTTCCCATGGACGCGGAATGATGTGAGGAAGATTGACGACGAGCGCTGGACTCGTTCGGGCGCGCAAGCGCGTAACAAGCGCGGGAAAATAGTCGTAGAAGTACGGCGTCCCCGCGTAGATCACGGCGTAGTCGTTGCGACGCCACGCAATTCGCAAGGCACCTAAAAGACGGAGCAAATATCCCAAACGGAGGGGATTTACCGGGATGCCTTTGCCGTCGACGACGATCGTGTTGATGTTAAATCCGAAGCGCTCCAGCGCAATCGCGCCGAAGGCACTGATCAGCATCGTGACGTTAGCCAAACCGAGTTTCTGCCAGCGAGACCAGCTTTCCCAAACCACGCGGTCTCCCCCACCCATAAAACCCGGCGTCGACGTGCCGCACCAAATCGCTAACAAACGTTTGTCTGACATCGCGAAGACGTTTCTTTGAACATGTGAAAAGGGAATCCTCGGGCGCCTCAACGAATGCGCTTTGCGCTTTGATGATGCGCAATTGGAACTGGGGAGCGGCCGTACTTGCGCCGTTCTGGGCGTTCAGTCACGAACTGCGGCTCCTCGGACTGCTCACGTTGATTTGCTGGATCTCGCCGTTTCTGCCGGTGACGATCGTTGCCGCAATTCTCCTCGGCATTTTTGGGAACAGACTTGCGACGAAGAATCGCGCGTTCGATTCGCAGGAGTCCTTCGTCGCCGTCGAACGCGCATGGTCGCGATGGGGACTGGTTGCGTTCTGTGCACTCGCCGCCTACGTTCTTTGGACATGGATCTCGTCTCGGTTATCGTAGCGACAAAAAACTCCGCACGGACGCTCGAGGCGTGTCTGAAGAGCGTCCGCAGTCAGACGTATGCGCCGATCGAACTCATCGTCGTCGACAATAACTCGAGCGACGGGACCGCCGGCGTCGCCGAACGTTACGCCGATCGCGTTCTGCAAGCCGGTCCGGAGAGATGTGCGCAGCGTAACGAAGGTATTCGCGCTTCACGCGGTGCGTATATCTGCATCGTCGATGCCGACATGATCCTGCGCGAAGACGTCATCGCGCAGGCGTTGGCGTGCATCTCGCCGGCATGTGAGGCCGTCGCAATTCCGGAGCAATCCTTCGGCACGGGCTTTTGGTCCGCGTGCAAAGTCGCCGAGCGAGAATGCTATCTCGACGACGGAGTAACGGCGGGTGCGAGATTCTTCACCCGCAGCCGGCTTGAGGAGATCGGGCTTTACGACGAAACGCTCATCGGAGGGGAAGATTGGGACCTTTCCATTCGTGCCACGAAAGGCGCTCCGCTGGCGTTTGCGCAAACGGCAATCCTTCATGACGAAGGGCGGCTCACGCTGGTCGGACTATGCAAGAAGAAATTTTACTATGGCACGAGCATACGCGATTTTATTCGCAAACACGGTAACGAAGCGTTCCGGCGCCTGTCCCCACTTCGGCCGTCGTTGCTGCGCGGAGTTCCGCGGCTCTTCCGCAACCCGGTCATCGGACTTGGATGCGTTGCGATGAAATCATGCGAATTTGCAGCCTTGACGTTCGGCCTGATTCTAAATCGGCGACCGTCCCCCGAAGCCGTTTATCGCGCTTCGCCGGCGTCGCGAGGAGAGTAGCGTGAAGCAAATGCTCGGACGCATGTTCGAGTCCGCACACGAGCGCAACACCGAGAACATCGTGCAGCTCATTCGTGCCTACGGCGTTACGGCGCATCGCATATGCGACCTCGGTGCGGGCGACGGCTCGGTGACGCAAAGAATCCTGAGCGACATTGCGCACGGAGAGGTTCACGTCGTCGAAGTCGAGCCGGAAAACGTTCGCAGTTTGGAGTCGGCCGGCTTCGTCGTTCACGTCTGCGATCTCAATGCCAAACTGCCGCTCGAATCAGGTTTCTTCGACGTCGTCGTGGCCAACCAGGTCATCGAACATCTCTACGACACGGACCTCTTCCTCGAGGAAGTCCATCGCATCGTCAAACCGGGCGGCATCGCGGTTATTTCGACCGAGAACCTCGCCAGTTGGCACAACATCGGGGCCTTGCTCTTCGGCTGGCAACCGTTTTCGCTAACGAACGTCAGCAGCCGGACCGGCGGATTGGGCAATCCAGCGGCGCTACACCGAAATCAAGGCGGATGGCCCTTTCCTTTGCAACATCATCGTTTATTCACGACGCGCACCATGCGCGAATTGATGGCGTTGCATGGCTTTACCGACATACGCGC
>JASHZC010000293.1 GCA_030042755.1 Vulcanimicrobiota bacterium
GCCGTACTTTACGCAAATGTGCAGAATTTCCGACGCGACGTGCTCCGCGCGCTCCGCTTCGTCGCCCGCGCGCGCGTCGTACAAGACGAGTGGATGGAGGTTACCGTCGCCGGCGTGAAAGACGTTCGCGATTCGAAATCCCGAGCGGCTCGAAAGATCGGCGATCTCGCGAAGGACGCGCGCGGTGTCCGAGCGCGGGATGACCCCGTCCTGCACGTAGTAGTTGGGACTGATCCGCCCCATCGCAGCAAAGGCACCTTTGCGGCCCTTCCACATCAACGCGCGCTCGCTCTCGTCGCGCGGGCTGCGAATCTCCAGCGCACCGGACTCGCGGAGAATGCCGATTGCACCTTCGGCTGTCTCTTCCACTTCCGCGGCAACGCCGTCGACGTCCATCAACAGAGCGGCCCCGACGTCGAGCGGCCAATCGACATGCGTCGCCGCAACGATTGCCTCGATCGCAAGTTTGTCCATCATCTCGATCGCGGCGGGCACGATTCCGGCAGAGATGATGCGCGAGACCGCATCGCCGGCTTCGTCGGTCGATGGAAACGTTGCAAAGACCGTGCGCGTACCTTGCGGACTGCGTAGAAAGCGCACGACCACCTCGGTGACGATGCCGAGTAGACCCTCGCTGCCGATGACCGCGCTGGTGAGATCGTAGCCGAGAGGATCCGCAACCGGACTTCCGATCTCGACGACCTCGCCGGTCGCAAGGACCATCGTAACGGCTAGCACGTGATTTATCGTAAATCCATATTTCAAACAGTGAGCGCCGCCGGAGTTCTCCGCCACGTTGCCGCCGATCGAGCAGACGCTCTGTGAACTCGGATCCGGAGCGTAGTAATATCCCAGCGGCGCGAGATGCTTGCTCAAGTCGAGATTGATCACGCCCGGTTGCACGCGCATTCGCTGGTTCTCGACGTCGACGCTCAGAATCGAGCGCATGCGCGACGTTCCGATGACGACCGCGCCTTCAACCGGCAGGGCACCACCGGAGAGCCCGGTACCCGAACCGCGTGGCACAATCGGCATCTGCAGTTCGCGCGCCCGGACGATACAGCGGCTCACCTCGTCGGTCGTTGCGGGCAAGACGACCGCAGCGGGACGCACGCGCGTTCCGGTCAAGCCGTCGCATTCGTAGACGCGTAACCCGGCGGGATCCGTGATGCAGTTCTCGCGCCCAACGATGTCTTCGAACACGCCCATCTCGTTCGACGGCGACGGCGCGGGACTCTCTTGTTTACTGCGCAAGGGAGCGCACTTTCTGACCCGTAACTACCGCATCGTCATGATGCAACGTCTTCGTATTTGCGCGCTTGCATGCGCCGCAGTTCTCTCATTACAGGCGCCGCTCTCTGCGGCGCAGTCGCAGCCTCCGGGACCCTATGCCGCCTTCACGGCAGCTGCGACGCCGCAGCGGGGGCTCTTCACGATTTGGCACAAAGAGGGGCACGTCTACATCGATATCTCGAGCAGTCAGCTCGACCAGGATTACCTCGAGACGATCGTGCCCGGCAACGGCATGGGCGGCAATTTCATCGTCTGGGGGAATACCGACCATTTACCCGCGATGCTCGTTCGCTTCGAACGCGCAGATGACGGCATTGCGATCGTCTGGCCGAACACGTCGTTCATTGCGCCGAATAGCCCTTCGGGAACGCTCGCCGTACGAAGCAACTTCCCCCAATCGGTCGTCGGCGTCGGAAAGATCGTCGCTGAGGGCGACGGACACATCGTGTTCGATGCATCGCCGCTCTTCAGCGATTCGCTCGATCTAGACAACATTATCAACGAGTCGCTGCAGACGAATCCCCAGACCGCATATCACCTCGACCCGTCACGCACGTACTTCGGCCAGACCAAAGCGTTTCCCGAAAACGTCGTGATCGACGTCGAACAATTGTGGTCAACCACGGCACCGCACGTCGCGCCCGACACGGCCCCGGACGCTCGCAGCGTCCAGATGCAAGTTGTGTACAACTTTGCGCAACTTCCGAACGACAGTTACATGCCGCGTTACGCGGACGATCGAATCGGCATTTACGACGACATCTATATGAATTTCGCTGCGAACGAAGATCAGGCGCCGAATCGCTATTTGCGCTATTTGGTTCGCTGGAATTTCGCCCCGGCGGATCCGTCAAAGCCGTCGCCGGCAACGCACCCGATGGTTTTTTATTTGAGCGACACCATTCCAGTGCGCTATCGCAAAGCGATCTCCGATGCCGTGCTTGCGTGGAACGGAGCCCTCGCCAAGGTCGGGATCCTCGACGCGATCAAGGTCCTCCCACAGCCGAGCGACCCGAACTGGGATCCGGATGACATCCGTTACAACGTGTTGCGCTGGGTGACGGAGCAAAGCCCGAGTTTTGGCGCTGACTCGCAGACCCTATTCGATCCGCGAACGGGCGAAGAATTTCGCACCGGTATCTTGATCTCCGCGGATTCGGCCGCGTTCCCCGCAGACGATTGGCGAACGGTCGTCGATCCGGTACGCTACGGCCGCAACACCGATCCCGTTCCCGATTGGTTCATCTACGACGCGTTCCTCGCCGAGATCATGCACGAGACCGGACACAACCTCGGCATGCAGCATAACTTCATCGGCCACGACGTGTACTCGGCCAAGGATTTACAAGATCCCGCGTTTACGGCGAAGTACGGCGTCGCGACGACCGTGATGGAATACGCGCCCCTCAATATCTGGCCGAAGCCCGACGGTCAAGGAACCTATTTCCAGACCGTGCTCGGTCCGTACGACTACTTCGCGATGAAGTACGCGTATCAGCCGATTCCGGGCGCCAAGACGCCGGAAGACGAGCTGCCGACGCTTCAACGGTGGGCTTCGCAGTGGTCGAACCCGCTGCATCGCTATGCATCCGACGAAGACGTATCGTGGACGAACGGGCATGCATCCGATCCGCGCGTCGAACAAGGCGAACTGACGAACGATCAACTCGGATGGACGGTCGTTCAGCTCAAGCTTTACCGCGCGCTGATGGATCGCAGCACGCAGCTGCTGCCACTTCAAGGTCATGCGTACGAAGACGCCACCGCTGCGTTCCGCCGCTCCTTCTATGAATACATCACGCTCGCCGCGAAAACGGCGCACTGGATCGGTGGCCAATATATCTCACGCGCGCATCGGGGCGATCCGGGCGCCGAGCCGCCAATCGTTCCCGTTCCGCTTGCGATGCAGAAGCGAGCGTTTACGATCCTGGACCAGTATCTCTTCTCCGACGCGAATCTCCGCTTCTCGCCGCGCGTGCTCGATCAACTCGGCTATTCCGAGTGGGCCGGTTATGGGTACGTTGGCTGGGAAGGATACGGCAATCTTCCCATTTGGGCGTACGATCCGCCGCAACGTCACGATTTCCCCATCGTCGACGACATCGGCGCCGTACAGCGCGAGGCAATCAATTATCTCTTCCAGCCAACGGTGCTCGCGCGGCTCGATCAGAATCAGTTCGAATCCGTGGGCCCGACGTTAAGCACGCCGACGTTTTTCGATTGGATGCAACACGCGGTCTACGCCGAACTTGGGGAACCCCAATTGCACGGCATCTCGCTTCTGCGGCGCAATCTGCAATCGGCTTACGAAGATAAGTTGATCGCCCTTGCGACGCAGCCGCAACCCGGGG
>JASHZC010000294.1 GCA_030042755.1 Vulcanimicrobiota bacterium
CTCGCCTTCAAAGCGGGAACCGACGACGTGCGCGACTCGCTGGCGATTCGTATTTTGGAAGACCTCTCGGCACGAGGAGCGATCGTGCGTGCATTCGACCCCGCGATCAAGCATGCGGAGTTACCGTCGAATTGCACGCTTGTCGGAACGGCGCTCGATGCGGCGGATGCGGACGCGTTGCTCGTTCTGACCGACTGGCCCGATTTTCGCGAGGTCTCACCTCACGCGATCGCACGAAACCTTAGCGCACAGCTGGTCGTGGACGGACGCAACACGCTCGACATCGAGCGAATTGTGGACGCCGGGCTCCGGTATCGCGGCGTAGGGCGCTGTGCCGATCCTGCCGTGGACGAACTGCGCGTTGCAATCTAAAGAACACTGAGGTATATCTCATGGATTTCAAAGATCCGATTGCCGTGATCTGGGGCCGCAAGTGGCTCGTACTTATGGTCGTACTCATCGGCCTTGTCGCGGGACTGATCGCGCTCAAGCTCAGCGGTCCCCAATATCAAGCCACCTCTGCGGTAGCTATCCTTGGACAAAATGACGCCGGACACGACTCCATTGCAAATCCGGTCGACATGCCCTCGATGCTCACCTCGGACGCCGTGCTGACTCGCTTCGAAGCGATGACGAAATGGAAGGAGCCGCTCAAGCTGCTGCGTCAGCGCATCGATGCGACGATCGACATGAACAGCACACTGATGCCGATCAACTTTCGAGCACCGACGCCTGCACAAGCGGTAACCGGAGCCAATGCTCTTGCAGATGCGCTTCAACAGACGTATCGCCAGATTTCGGCATCGCGCTACGATGACTTGGCAAACTATCTGAGCGGAGCGTTGAACCGGGAGCGTTCGAAGATCGACAACACCGATCGTCAGCTCGCTACGCTCGTCGCGAAGAATCCCTACGAGGCACAGACTCAGGCCGATCAGGCAATCGCTGCGCAGATCGTCGCTCTGAACGAACAGAAGTCGACGCTTCAAGCCAATTTGCAAGCCGCCGACGGAGCTGCAGCTCTCGCGGGACAGCGGATGGACGCCATTCAACCGCTCGTCCACAACGAGGTTCTCGAAGCCGATGCAAATTACCGGGCACTTGAGAATCAGGTAGCGCAGGCCAATTCACAAAAGGCGGTCGCGCAGTCGCAGTTTACCAGCGCGTATCCGGGAATGCCCGGCTTGAAAGACGAGGTCGAGCGCACGCGCCTCTTGCTACAACGAGAAGGCCAAAAGGCGATGAGCGAAGGGCCCGGTCAAAGTGTCACATACGCGTCCGCGCTCAAGGATCAACAGGCCGCCGAGGATGCGGTCTCTCAAAACCAGCAACAACTCCTCGCGGTCGATCAACAGCTCGAATCGTCGCAAGCACAGCTCGCCAACGTGCCCAATGTCGGGGTCAGGATTGACGGGCTGCGCGTGGAGCGCGACGCAGCCGAGTCCGCGTATCAGATATTCTCGGAACAACGCTCGATCACGCTGGCCGAACAAGCCGAAGCTGCGGCGCTTGGATCGATCGTCGTAGCCGGCCATGCGACTGAGGCCGAGCCCGCGATTGGCAAAGCATCGCTGCTCATGCCCATTGCAGCCGTATTTGGATTCCTCGTCATCGGGTTGACGCTGCCCTTTGCGCTCGAAATGATATCGCCGCGTATGCGGCGTCCGACGATCGAGGCAGTATACGGTAAGCCGGTGATCGTGTCGGTGGCGTCATGATCAAACTGTTTCGACGCGGAAAGTCGCAGACTCGTGATCCCTTCCTGACCTTGCGTGCAGCGGTCGAAGCGAGTTGCAAATCCCCGGCAGTGGTGCTCGTGAGCTCGGTGCTTCCTCGCGACGGCAAAACGACGGTCAGCGCCGGATTGGCAGTTGCGTTGGCAAAGAGCGGATACGCAACGATGGCCATCGATGCGGGCACGGAGCCCGACCTTTCGAAGGCGCTCGGCGTCAAGACGGCGCCGTCTGCGGTCAAACGAGCTGCGGAGCATTTAGACGTGATGCGCCTGGACGAAGGCGAGCTTCGAAAAACTTCGACAGCTGAGCTGCGGCGAATGTTCGATCAATTACGCGAGCGTTATGCGTTTATCGTGCTCGACGGTTCGGAACTAAGCGAGGGTGGATTGTCCGCCGCAGCCGCGGTGGACGGCGTCCTTCTGGCGGTACGGAGCGGCCGACCGACCGTGGATGACGATCATCAAGCAACGCATTTGCTCGATCACTGCCGTGCGCGGTTCATCGGCGTTATCGCTACGGGTGCGCGCGATACGGGACCGCGTCGCAACAAGCGCGGGAAGGGGACCGTGCACGCGATCTCCGGCTCGGTGTCGTCGATCCCCGATTCGCGAACGCAGGAGCCGCGATCCGAGCATCACGTTTCTGCAAGCGGCGGCAGGTAACGCTCGCGAATGCAGGCGTCTCTACCGCGTAGGCTGCATGCATCCGCGCTGATCTTGGGTTCCATCGTCTCGGCCGCCGCATTAGGCATAATCGGCGGCCTGGGCTCGGTGTCGCTCATGGGTGCGTTCCTGTATTGCGTGACGCTCGTGGCCAGCATGGCGTACTGGACGTTTGGCGTGCCCGCTTTGCTCGTGGTTTCTACCATCGATGGATTCATGAAGCACGCGAGCGACTCGCCCGGGGTCTATCTCGTCAAGGACCTGTTGCTCGGCGCGATCAGCGTCGGCATGTTGGTACACATCGCATTCCACCGTGAATATCTGAACCGGAAGTGGTACGGCTTCTTACCGTGGCTGCTGTTCTTCGCATACATGGCGACGCAAATCGTACATCCGGCTCTTGGCCCGGCTTCATCGATCGCGGGATTTCGCGCGCGCGCGTTCTTCGGAGTTCTCTACTTGGTCGGCGCAATCTACTTCACGCGCCGAACGCGTCTACTATCGATGGCGAATCTCGTAATCGCCTTGGGAGTGGTTGCGGCGCTGTCCGCGATTTTGCAGCGGTGGATGGGATCCGCATGGGACCGATTGGGGCCGGGGTTCGCGCTTGCGAGCCAGCACTACTCATCTCCCAGCGGTGACGCAACGCTGGCTCCTTCCGACCAACTGCTGATTCGCGCATACGGTGCGCTTGTCGATCCAACGGCGTTGGGTTTGTTCTGCGCGTTTGCCGCCCTGTTCGCGATTGCCGCTCTCGGTCGCGCACGTGGGCGCGGCCGGCTGCTGCTTCTCACGTGCGCCGCCGTCATTCTCGTCGGTCTCTATGAAAGCGGCACGCGTTCCGCCATGGTTGGATTTGGTATCGGTCTGGTCGTGGTAGTCTTGTTCATGCTGACGCAACGCGGTACGCGCGCGATCGCGCTGATCGCTTTGCTCTTCGTCGGTATGGTCGGCACGGTGGAATTCCTGACGCACAGTGCGCTATCGGAGCGCGCAAACGGCGTGTCGATCGACTACGCACTGGGAACGCGCGTCCGCAGCGAGAACATCGTGCTCAGCGACCTGATGCGTTATCCTCTGGGTCACGGCCTTGGCGCTTCCAACGCGGGGGGATTGGTAAATCCTACCCCCGGCGTTCTGGCTGTCGACAACATCTACTTCGCGTACTTGTATGAAACGGGACCAATCGGCTTAGGGCTGTTCTTGCTCGTGCAACTGACGTTCCTAACCCTTGCGGTGCGCGCGATCTTTCAACGAACGAAGTATCAGAGCGTCTTTATCGGTTTCGTCGCGGCGCAATGTGCGATGCTGGTGGCATCGCTCGCGACCCAGGGTTCCTTTGATTACGCACCCGTCGCGCAAATCTTCTGGCTCTTTTGCGGCGCCTTGGCGCTGCCGTGGCGTCCTTCCGATCTCGAGCCGAAAGCGGCCACACTATGAACCACATCACGAGGAGGAATACATGAAGGCAACGGTCGTCACCGGTGCTGCCGGCTTCGTCGGCAGCCACCTGGTCGAGCGATTGTGCGCCGAAGGCAGGCATGTCGTTGCCATCGATAATCTGCTTACCGGTCGCGTTTCAAATCTCGAGCGAGCAATGGCGGAAAAAGGCGCGGCATTCGTGTATGCGGACGTCGCGGAGCGATCCGGAAATCTTCGGAGCATCGTATCGGATGCGGGCGTAACGGGAATTGACGAAGTGTACCACCTGGCGTCGCCCGCGAGCCCCGAAGCGTACGGAGCGCATCCCTGGGAAACGCTAGCCGCGAATTCGATCGGAACGTTTGAAACGATCGAGCTCGCGTCGGCATTTTCAGCTCGATATTTGTTCGCGTCTTCATCCGAAGTATATGGAGATCCGTTGGTTCATCCGCAGGCGGAACCATATTTCGGTAACGTGAATCCGATCGGCCCACGCGCCTGCTACGACGAAGGGAAGCGATTCGGTGAGGCGTTGGTTTCTGTGGCGATACGCACGCGCCGATTGCACGGCGCAATAGCGCGTCTGTTCAACTGTTACGGCCCACGTATGGAACTGGGCGACGGGCGCCTCATCCCTGCGCTCTTGCAAGCGGTGTTGCAAAAGCGACGCCTGCCGATCCAAGGCAGCGGTTTGCAAACCCGTTCCATGACGTACGTCGACGACATCGTCGACGGCCTTCTCATCGTCGCACGGGCGCGATACGACGACGTGCAGCCGGTGAATCTGGGCACAGAGGACGAGCGTACGGTGCAAGATATCGCGCAGGCAGTCGCGCGCGTAGCGGGCGTTGCCTACGAACCGGAATTCGTGCCCGCAAGGCCCGAGGATCCCCAGCGGCGCAAACCCTCGATCGAACGCGCGCGCGCACTCGGCTGGGAGCCAAAGACGTCGCTCGACGAAGGCTTGCGTAACACGCTTCGGTGGTTTTCGACGGAGGCGCTGGCTTTCGCATGATCGATACACGCATTGCGCCGCCCGCGAAATCGTCATCGCTCGGGCTGTACATCGATGGCGTCGAAGTCGACGTGCGTGGATCGAGCGACGTGCTCGCCGTGCTCGCATCGATCTACCGTCGTCATCGTCGCGACGGGAAACGCAACTCGGATGTGGTGCGCGGGCTGCGGCTGCGCCTTCCCTCGGAACGAGGTGCCGCAGCAGCGATTGCCGGCGCTGCGGCCGAGCGTATTGTGCGCAGCGTGGCGGAGTGTACGGGACGGCATGTGATTCGCGCCGCCGCTCTCGAGCGCGACGGCCGAGCGCTGTTGATTGCCGGCGCGCCGGGTTGTGGGAAATCGACGCTCGCGGTGAACCTGCTGAGCGGTGGCTGGAAGCTGCTCGCAGACGACTACATCCTCATTTCATCGGATGGAGCGACGGCACTCGCGCATCAAGCGTTGATGTCGTTACCGGCACGCAGCACGCCACACGTTCCCGCCATCTTCCGTAAGGCGATCGAGTACTCTCACTGGCACTGCGCCGACGACGGCCGCGATCTACGGTTCTTTGAGGTCGATCCTACGCTCGTCTTCGGGGAGAAGGTGTGGTCGGACCGCGCACGCCTGGATGCGATCGTCTTACTGGTGCGCGCCGCCGGCGACTTGCGAATGCGCACGATCGACGGCGAAAGCGCCGCGCACGAACTTGGCCCGTACGTTCCGAGCGAACTCAAATTCGCGGCGGGGGTTCGAGTCGGTACGATTGCACCGGGCCGCGCGGCTCGCTGTGCGGAGTCGGTCGACGCGTGGTTCGACGCCCACTGTACCTAGAAAGCAAACGCATCACGCGACCACCGTTCTAAGGACGTCGGTGACGCGACGTGCGTGCCTACCCGCGTCGAAGTTCGCGGAAAACGTCCGCGCAGCGGCGGAGAAGCGCTCGCGCAACGGTGCGTCGCCGATCAGTGTGCGCAACGCATCCGCGAACAGCGCTTCGTCGTACGACGGTACGACATATCCCGTTTGCCCGTCGACGACCGCTTCGCTCGTTCCGCCACTGTCGAAACAAACCGCCGGAACTCCGCACGCAGCGGCTTCGATCAGCGTTCGTCCGAACGGTTCGTTTTCTGAGGTGTTGCACACGATGTCGCTGGCCGCGTATGCCACGCGCGGGTCTTCGAGCCACGGAATGAAATGTATCCGATCGGACAGACCCAGCTGCTCGGTCAACGCGTGCAGCTCGTCGACAAAATCGGTATCGCGGAATAACGGTGCGCCCACGATCGCAAAATGCACGTCGTCGCGATTGGCGATTCCGCTAGCCGCGCGGATAAAGCGGTCGTGCCCCTTCCAGCGGTTTATGCGCCCCACGATCGAGACGACGGTGTTCCCTTCGGGAAGCGCAAGTGCGCGACGGGCATCCGCGCGCGAGGGAAGCGCACGGTAGACGTCAAGGTCGAGCGGATTGGGGATAACATCGGTTTTCGGCAGGGCGAACGCGTCGCTCACCGCACTGGAAATTGCGATGCGCCGCCGAGTGCAACCGGCGAGGACCGTTCGAATCAGCTGCCGGGCAGAACCTTCGAGAATGTCGCGCAGATGCGCGATGCAGCGCACGCGAGCGACTCGCGCCGCCGGCGCTGCAAGCAAGTGTGCCTTGACCGTATTCGTGTACACGACGTCGGGACCGAGCGCAGCGATTTCGCGCGCCAGAGACAAAATAGCGGCGGGGACGCCGAGCGCTCCCGTGGTTCCCATGTGCTCGCGCTTCGTTTGCAATGTGGCGTCGGGAATCGGAACGATGCGCGGTTCGATTCCGACGGCGCGAAGGCGTTCGGCGAAGATCCCGTCTCGAAAAACGATCGCTTGCGCATCGACATCGTTGGGCAGCGCACGCAGCAGAAGGAGAAGGCTTTGCTCGGCGCCGCCGAGCGCGTCACCCGATTGATTGACGAACGCGACGCGCATTGTGCATCCACGTAAACTGCGTGAGGGCCCGCAGGCGGCCCGCGTCGCCCATTTCACGGGCACGCGAGTCGTCGCAGAGCAGGAGAAGGAGCGCTTGCGCGATCGCATCGCCGTCGTTTCCGTCGACGATGAGCCCCGTGACGCCGTCTACGATCGCGTCTTCAGCACCGGAACTGCGTCCGCCGATTGCCGGGAGCGCTGCCATCGCCGCCTCTAGGTACACGATGCCGAAGCCTTCCGCGTCATCGCCTTCGGTTCGCGTCGGCATAGCAAAGCACCACGCGCGCGCATACGCGGCGTCACGCCCGGCGTCGTCGACCGCGCCCAGAAAGCATACCTCTGCGCCGGTCCCAAGATCAGCCGCAAGCCGCTCGAGACGCGGACGATCGGGCCCTGTCCCGACGATTTCGAGACGAACGCGCCCCAGACGCTCGCGAAGCGCGGGAAGGGCTTCGATCAGGCGATCCACACCTTTGCGCGGAACGAGCCTGCCGACGAACAGGATCGTCGGAACCTGGGCCGGAGTTCGGTCGATCGCACGCTCGTCGACCCCGCACGGCACGATCTCTAGGCCTTCTTGCACGCCATACGTGCGAACGCGCGTCGCAGTGAATCTGCTGTTGGCAATGATGCAATCCGCTCTCGCGAGCGTCCATTTCAGCAGCCGTTCGCGCAGCGACCCGCGCTTCGCGGCGATTTCCGTGCCGTGTGCAAGGATCACGAGCTTGCCGCGCAGTGCACGCGGAAGCAACGCCGCGATGAAGCCGGCGGGAAACCAGGACAGTGCGATCGTCGACCCGTCGGCGGCGATTCGATGCGCGCGCGCTGTTACGAGCATCGCGGAGAGCATGCGTAGCGGGCGTATCGCGCCTGCAAAGCGGAGCACCGGCATTCGCAGCATCGTATCGTAGCTGGCCGAGCCGGGTTGACGCGGAGCAACGACTGCAACGCGGTCTCCCAGATCCAGCAACGAGTCGGCAAGGCGGAGGGCATAGCGTTGGATGCCGCCGTACTCCGGCGGGAAATCGAACGTCAGCAATACCGGCACGCAGAACCTTTCTCCCGACGCGTCGAAAGACGCAAAGCAATGATCGAACTCTACCGCGCGCGGGCCGGCGTACTCGTGCTCGCCTTGGCTTGCGTAGCTGCCACGCCTGCCCCGCCGACTACACCCGCTATGCGAGTGATTCCAAATCCAGTGCAGCTTGAAACGGAAACGAACACGAGCGGTACCGCTACGTGCCGGGCGAGCGACGGTTCGCTAGGAGTGTGGACACGCATGACGGGCCTTGGCACAACCACCGAGCCCTCGGTGTTGGATGCTGAGGTGGGGTCGAAGACGCCGCCTGATGCGATGCTGTATTGCCGCGATCGTGACGGCCGGCCCGGAAAGATCGAAGCTTCACCCGCCACGCTTCTCTACCCCGAGAAAACCGTGCTGGAGACCGTGTATCAGGTCACGATTACACGGCCCACCACCGACCAGCAACCTCCATTCGAAGTTGCGCTAGGGCCGACCGGCAGCATCCAGCATGCGTCGTTCGGGCAAGCAATTATCTTCAGCAAACACTCGATGCTGATCGTGCCGAGCAACTGGAAGATCGAAAGCAAACCGGTCGCGATTGCGCCTAAACGCCCGGGCGAGTTTGCGTCGACGCTTGACGAGGGAGGATGCGAGGTCAACCGCATGGACGACGAGGATGCGGACCCGCGCTACATCGGTGAAGCGATCGAGGACTGCTCGGTGAAGATCGACCTCTCCAATTTACAATAAAGCGATGCTGTCGGTCGCCTAGTTCGGCGAATGCCAGCGCACTTGCAATCGAAGCGTGCGCGGCGGGGCTGGAATCATCGACGATGGTAACGTTGTAAGTCCTCCGCCCGTCTGCTCCGCCACGGTTGACACGCCGGCGTTGGGCATCGGCAGGTTGTAGAAGTTGTTCGTGTTGAGCAGGTTCTGGACCGAGAACTGCAACTCGAATTCGTTGGTCAGCGGCTTACGATACGTCAAATCGAACTGCACGAACGGCGGTTGGAAATACGTATTGTTCTTGCCTTCAAAATCCATACCAAGTGCCGTGTAGGTGCCGTCGTGGAATCCGTACGTCAGCTGGCCGTAGCCTTTCATGTAGGGGATGCAAGTCGGCGTTCCCGGGGTCGCCTCACCGAAGCCGCAGATTTGCTGATCGTTAGCCGGCAGCCCCGGTCCCAAGGCGTAGTAACCGACGGGAATGCCGCGGACGATGCTGCTCTCGAAGCTGAACGCCGCGTTGTAGCCTAGACCGAAGTGTGGTTCGTACGAATAGCGCAGCAGAGCCAGCTCGGTACGAAGGCTTGCGGCGTTGAACGGCGTTATGAGCGCATATCCGATCGGCTGTCCCGTGACCGGTATCGCATTCGGAATCGCGACGGATTCGAACACGTTTCGAATATTATCGTTCTGAAGATCGAGGCTGAAAACTCCGCCGTTTCGGACGCGCATGTCGGCGCCGACGGAGAACTCGCTGGTCGTCTCCGGATCGAGGAACGGATTCTTTTGCGTCACAAAGCCATAGGGGAACGTCAGCGATTCCGGCGTTACTTCGGGCTCACCGCTGACCTGTGCGGAGAACGGGAACGTTTCCGACGTACCCCACGCAGCGCGGTACGAGAGATTTCCCCTGGGCTGATAGACTAAGCCGATGTGCGGATCGAAGCGTGAAATCGAGCGCGTAAGCGGAACGAGAGGTGCCGGTGCGGGTGCGCCTGGCTGCGGCTGCGATCCGGATAAATGCCAATTCGTTTCGTATACGCCGAATCGCGCAAGCAGACTGTGCGTGAGATTCCAATCGCCCGTGAGCGAAATCGTGTTGTAGCGCTCCGTGGTGTTCGGGGTCGCGATATCGCTCGGCGTATCGTAGTACGCGAACGTATTATCGCCGTGAAAGTCCCATGTCAGCGTAACGAGATTGTCCCCGATTGGATGAAGAAAACTCAGCGTGTTGCCGTAGAGCTTATCTTGCTCGAACTCGCTGAATACCGTTTGGTTGCACTCTTCTTGTCCGTTTACGACCGGACCGGTGCCGTCGGGGTTGATGGTAAAGCCGTCGTAATCGGTCCCGTTATTGCAATAGAGCTCGAAGCTGTTGGGATTCGTGCCACCGGACGGTACCGTACCCGGCTCGCTCCAGAAATACGGGTAGTTTTGTTCGTCCTGGCCGTCGATGATACGCTCGATATTGCCGGCATACGGACGAACGAGAATCGTCGTATTGCCGATCGAGGTACGCAGCTGTCCCGTAAAGATCGGCTGATTGCTATACACGTTGGAGCCCGGATACCATGTGTAGCCGTCGATGGACTTGCCGATGAGATTCGAGTTCGCGGGATTCGTGCAGAGATTCACCGAGGGCTGCGTGACGCCGTTCAGCGTCCATTCGCCGGTGGGAAAGCATCCGAGTATCGTGGTGACGCCGATGTAGTTTCCGTACGACGTACCTTGCGGTAAGTAGCCGCCTTGCGCGCCGATGAAGCCGACGTCAAACGAGGTTTGCGGCGAAAAATTGTAGCGTACTTTGAGGATCTCGCCCTTAGTGAAGAGCGAACCGCTCGAGTCGCCGCAAAATTGTATGATCCCGGCCGATTGCGGCGTGTTGTCGTTCGCCGGGTTCTCCGGGTAGATGACGCAGTGATTCCCTTGGAAATAGGGCCCGTTCTCGCTTCCATAACCGACGCCGAAGACATATTGGAATTTCCCGATGTTGTCGGTCAAGAGCAAGTTCGAGTACTGTGACTGATAGCTATCGGCGCCCATTACCAAGTTGAACGTCGGTTTGCTCGTGAACGTCGGTGTCAAAATGTTCGCCGTTCCGCCGACGGCGGTGTTGGCGAAAGGCGTCGTATTGCCCGGACCCGTCTGCGTCTCGACACCGGCAACGAGGAACGACGAAAAATATTCGCTCAGCCAAACACCGAACTGTCCCATCGATAGGGGATGGCCGTCGATCAAAACTTGCGTTTCGTACGGCTGCACGCCGCCGAGCACGATCGTCGTATCGGGCTGACTTCCCATCTTTTGAATGACGGTATTGGGCAGATGCTGCAGGACGTCGTTGATCTGCGGGCTCGCATAATCGGTTATTGCCTGAGCCGGAAGATAGTTGATCGCGGCAGTTCCGGTATTGATCGAACTTCCGCGCGCCTGCGTCGAAACCGTGGCGATCGTGCGCAGAGACGTGAGATTTGCTTCGGTCATCGTGACGTTGAGCGGCAACGACTCACCGCTAAAGACGGCGAGGTCGGTTGACGTCGCGGGGACGTATCCACCTTTGGTGACCGTCACGCGATAGATGCCGGGGGGAAGCGTGAGCGTGAAATTCCCGCCACGATCCGTCGTTACGGTGCTGCGCGTCGGCCCACTGGCCGTCACCGAAGCTCCCGATACCGGTGCGCCGGCTACGGTCTTTGCGGTTCCCGTGATCGTACCGGTTCCCGTTGCGCTCTGTGCTAGCGCAGTTGATGGGAGAATGAAGAGCGATAACGCAACGACGAGAAGACGGCGGACGAACATCGTGCTCCCCTCCAATACGGATTAAGACGGGGTTATATCAGCTTGCACAGCCGTAAGCCTGCCTGGTTCTCGGAGTTTGTCTGACGTACGGCTGGAAAGACTCGGATCTCGGCGACGATTGGGTAGCATGACGTGTATGAAGACGTACCGAGCCACCGAGTCGGAATTTCAATCTGTGCTAGATCGACTCCGTCCGCTCAGGGTCAATCTGGGGTGCGGAAGTGACGTGCGCGCGGGATGGATAAACGTGGATAAGGTGGATCTCCCGGGAATTACCTTGTGCCACGACCTTACACAGACGCCGTTGCCCTTTGACGATAATTCCTGCGTCGAGGTCGTTTGCCAGGACGTACTCGAACACATCGACTATATCCCGGTCCTCAAGGAGATCCATCGGATCCTGCAAGTCGGCGGAACGCTCACCATACGCGTCCCTCACTTTACGTCGAAGGATGCATATGCCGACCCAACTCACTGCAATTTCTTTGCGACAAAGACGTTCAGGTTTTTCGCCGAGGGACACGATAGATCGTACTATTTCGACTTTGCTTTCTCAAAAGTACGCAGGATCCACATCCAGTTCGATCGCCGAGTGGGATACATGTATAATTATCTCCTCGAACTACTCGTGAACTCTGCGACCACGGCGCAAAACTACTACGAAGGCTCCCCTCTGCGCATCTTCCCGGCTACCAACATGACCGTCGTTTTGGAGAAATAAGGGTCCATGAATTGGATGTGAGCGATCCGCGCTTCCCAAATCCCCTGTCGCGCCTGAAAGAATACCTGGCCGTGGAGACCGAAGAAGAGGAGGATGGAACGACTCCTTACGTCGGTACGTGAAGTTCAGCGCGGTTTCGAGCGCCCGTTCTGGGTCGCAAACATCAGCGAAGTCTTCGAACGGCTTTCCTACTACGCCGTATTTGCAACGCTCGCGCGGTACTTGCACGAAACCTTGGCGTTTCCGAGTACGCAAGCCGCAACGCTCAGCGGAATCTTCGGCGGCGCGGTGTGGGTGATGGCGATTTTCGGAGGGGCGTTAGCCGATCGCATCGGATTCCGGCGCGCGTTGTCGGTCGCATACTTCATTTTAGCCTGCGCGTATTTTCTCGTCGGTTCCATCGGTGCGCCGTGGCTCGCGCCGGTGCGCAGTATCGTTCCGCTCGGGCTCCTCGCAGGCGTCATTTTATTTCTCCCCGCACTCGGGGTTGCGTTAGTGAAGCCGTCGGTCGTCGGTACGACGGCGCGTGCATCCAAGGAGAGCGTTCGTTCGATCGGCTACGCCATCTATTACACGATGGTAAACGTCGGAAGCACGGCCGGTCCGTTCCTGGCCGGCTGGATTCATGCGCGAATGCGCCCCGAGAATGTCTTCATGCTCGCGGCGCTCAGTGTGTTCCTCATGTTTTTCGTCGTGGTGCTGTTCTTCAAAGAGCCGCGCGCAACCGGCACGCAAGCCGCTTCGTCACCCGCGGACCTGGGACGCAACCTCGTGACGGTGCTTACCAACTGGAGATTCGTGCTTTTTCTCTTGATTTTCTCCGGGTATTGGATCGTCTTCTGGCAGCAGTATCTCATTCTGCCGATCTACATCCACGATTACGTTGACCCGAACGCGAACACGGAGATGATCCTCATTACGGATCCGCTCATCGTCATCACGCTTACGGTTGCGGTCAATGCGTTAACCCGAAAGATATCCGCATTTCAAGCCGTTATTCTCGGCTCGTTCGTTACATCGCTCGGCTGGCTGATCATCGGAGCGAAGGCCAGCGTGCTGGCGGCTATTTTCAGTCTTGCCGTTCTTGCGCTCGGAGAGATCACGCAAGCACCTCGGTACTACGAGTACATTTCAAGGCTTGCGCCCTCCGGACAGCAGGGCACCTACATGGGCTTCGCCTTCTTGCCAATCGGCATCGGATCGATCGTCGGCGGATGGTTTGGCGGTCTGCTCCTTCATCATTTCGGAGAGGTGACCCGCCAACCGTGGCTGATCTGGCCGATCCTCACCGGCGTCGGCGTCCTGACGACGTTGCTGCTTTGGCTCTATGATGCTAGCCAACGACACCGCTATCAGGCATCTGGCGCTTCCTAAGCTACGGACGTTTTCGCCGGCGTCGTTACGCGTGCGGCCGACAACGACTCGACGATCCGGGCCGCAACGCGTTCCCACGTAAATTCGCTTTCGGCCCGTTCACGGCCGTATTCTCCCATCTCTCGCGCGCGCTCGGGGTCTTCGAATAGAGACAGGATAGCTTGCGCAATCTGTCTCGAGTCGTCACCGTCGACAAGGAGACCGCTCTTACCATCTTCGATTGCATCTTCCGCTCCGCATGAATGACCGCCGATCGATGGTAATCCGGCCATCGCCGCCTCGAGATACACAATTCCAAAACCTTCAACGTCGCCGCCGGCCAGGTTTCGTGTGGGCAAAACAAAGCACCACGCGCGCGAGTACGCTCGCGCTACCGCTTCATCGTCAATCGGCCCCAAAAAGGCGACGTGATCTTCCAAGCCGAGCTTGCGAACTTGGGCTCGCAGGTAGGCTTCGTCAGGCCCAGCACCGACAATTTCGTAGCGAAGGTTTGGAAAGCGCCGGAGGACGGTCGGAAGCGCTTCGATTGTACGGTCGAAGCCCTTCCTGCGCACGAGTCTGCCTACGGAAAGAACGGTTGGCGTTGCCGCACGCATGCTTTGAGATCCGCGCCGATCCACTCCGCAATAGGCAATCACACCGTTGGTTACTCCTCGTTGCTCCAGCAAGCGCAGTGTAAACGAGCTGTTTGCCACTACCGCGTCGGACCGTTGAAAGGTCCAGCGCATCGTTCGTATCCTCAAGGGATTGACTTGTGCTGCTATCTCTTGTCCGTGTGCAAGAATAGCAACCCTACCACGAATCCGCTTCGGAAGCACGACGCAAGCAAATCCACCGCCGCGATTCCACGAGGAGGCGATCGTAAGTTTATCACCGCATAATTTGTGAGCGCGCACGATCGCTCTCATGAGACTGAGCGTTTCGAATATCAATCCGATCTTTCGTCCGCGTCGGTAGCGCACGACCTGATACGGTAAAGCCGCATCGTGATCTCGAGTCCATCCCGGGAAATACGGTGCGACCACGACGGCACCGCCCTCGTCATTGAGCACGCGTGCAATAGAGGCCATATAGCGCTCGAGGCCTCCGAGGGCCGGCGGGAAATTTGCCGTTACGATCACTGGCACGCACTGATTTTACTGGCCGGCGCGCATCGCAACATGAGCCCGTCGTCTCACAGACCTATGGTGCATCTGGGGCGGGCATTCCGGCGAACGTAGGTTCGCCGATGGCTCGCCGGCTTGTTGCGCCTAGTCTACGGGACCGCTGTCGGGTATCTGGCGCACGACGTCGTGCGCGACGGCGTTCGGGTCGACGCCGTCTGCCAATTGCACCGCAATCCGTGGAAACCGCTCGCCACGCGTCTCGATTGCGGATTGGCGAAAACACCGATCGTTCCGACAAGGCCGAAATTTACGCCTTCGCCTATCCGATATTGGAGTCGTAAATCCTCGAAATCGCTCACGTAGGCATTCGTGACGTGCGCCAGCGGGATATGAAACGATCCGTGAAATGCGAGCAGCGAATCGACCATCGAAAGGTCGATGGTTAATGTGCCGTCTTTGATCTTTACGTTGGCCAACGTGCCCTCCCGAATCGAGCGGTGGTGTAGTATAGTCGGAGGCAAGATGTTTCACCTTGAAGGTTTGACGGACTACGGTCTGCTCTTTCTACGAGTTATGGTGGCCGCTATTTTCATCGACAGCGGATATAACGATTTGCGCAGCCCGGACGAGCGCAGCAAGAGCTTAGGCCTGCCTAAAGGGTTCACGATGTTTCTCGCGGCTGCGGAAATCGCAGGCGGTGCAGGCATCATTCTCGGCATCCTCCAGCAATTGGCGGCGATCGGGCTGATCCTCATCATGCTGGGAGCGTTGCAGAAGAAGATTTTCGTCTGGAAGACGGGATTCTGGGGCGAACAACATCCAGGCTGGTATTACGAGCTTACGTTGATCTCGATGCTGTCCGTTATCCTATTTACGAACGGTGGCCGCTTCGTGATTCTTCCGTGAACCAGCGCTCGACCCAGTCGAGCGTTACGCGGTTGTATCCCTCGAGTCGCACCGGGTCGCTCGGATGATGTTTTGCCGTCGGAATCGCGACGAAGCGCGTCGGCACGCCGAGGTCGCGCAATGCGTGATACAATTCGTAGGATTCCGATACCGGAACTTGGTCGTCGGCGGTGCCGGAAATGATCAGCGTCGGTGTCACGATGTTGTGAACGTACGTGATCGGCGATCCCGAGCGATAGAGCGGCGCGACCTTGGGATCCCACGGAGATCCGCCCAGCGAATCGCGCGCCCACGCTAAATTACCGGTGGCGGATAGATCGTACTCCTCGATCCAATCGACCATGCCGTCGCCGACGACCGCGGAACGCCAATGGTGCCAATGACCGATCAGCCACGTTGTCATGTATCCGCCGTACGAATGACCGGTCACCGCTTCGCGCGACGTGTCGACGATACCGAGCTTTTCTAGCGCGGCCACGCCGGCCATAACGTCTTCGCCGGGCCCGACGCCCGGGTCGCCAAAGATCGCGTGTTCGTACGCGCTTCCTAAGTTGTCGCTCCCGCGATAGTTCGGTTCGAACACGAGATAACCGCGCCCGGCGAAGAGCTGACGCAGCGGCTCAAACTCCAGCGACGTGAACGCTTCGGGACCGCCGTGGATGCGCAGCACGAGCGGATATTTCTTACCGGGCGTGTAGCCGACGGGGTAGGTCAGGATCCCATCGGCGCCCAGACCGCCTTGCGGCGGACTCCACGTAAACTCGACGCTCTTGCCGAAATCGAGAGCCGCAATTTTTGCATTAACGTCGGTTAGGCGATGCGGTGCTGCGCCCGCAGATGCGAGGAAGTACAATTCCGAAGGTTTATTCGTGGCGCTTGCAACGAACGCAATGGCACCGCTGCGAGCGACGCTAAATGCGGAAGGATTGAGATCGCCCAGCGAGAGCCGCGTTGCCTTGGAGCCGTTCGCGGATTGGACGTACAGCGCGGTCTGGGCACGATCCGATGCAAGCATCAGCAGACGATTATCGGGAAGCCAACCCGCGAACGTCACGTCGCGGTCGAGGAACGGCGTCGCATCCCGGTTTTCGCGACGGTTCGCGACGAAGACGTCGAGCACGCTCATTGGACCAGGTCCGTGCGGGTAGAGATATGCGATGTCGTCGCCCTGCGGCGCGTATGCCGGCTGGTATTCGTACCGCGTGCGATCGTCGAGCTTGGTAACGCGCCCCGTGGCTACGTCGACCATGGCGATCGACGTGCGGTCGGAATCGGAGTCGTCGGCGTCCGATTGCATCGTGAACACGATCGATTTGCCATCCGCCGACCAGCTTGGATCGGTCGGCGCCCCGACGAATGGCGGCGCGGCTTCCAGCACGCTCCACGTGCCGCTGGTCAAACGGCGCTCGCCGCCACCGTTTGCGTTCGCGAGCCAAACGTGCGACGGCAGCGGCGCGTACGTCGTAAGAAAACCGTCGTCATGAACGTCCCACAAGTCGTCATGCCGTGCGAACGCAGCCGCATCCGCAGGAGAATCCTCGACGACGAATGCGATCTTCGCGCCATCCGGACTCCACGAGTACTGTTCGACGTCGCGCTTCGCGTGGGTAATTTGAGTGCTCGCGCCCCCACGAGCATCCACCACGAATACTTGCGCCGTGCCCTTCGCGTCGTCGCCGATGTAGGCAAGTCTGTCGGCTGACGGTGACCACTTTGGATCGTCCAGGCCACGTACGATCCCCGTTAATGCGATCGGTGTTCCGCCCGAAGCCTCGACGACCATCACGCGCTTGTCGTAGCGATCGTGCGTGTAATCGCCGACGGACGTGATAAACGCGATCTTCGAGCCGTCGAGGCTGATCGACGGGTTTGAAATCTCGATGACGTTCCGGAGGTTTTCGAGAGTAAGGGGTTGCGCCGAGGCTCTTGCGCACAAAGCGAACGACGCAGCCGCCAGCAGCACGAGCACACGTGGGTTCATCACGCGAACGCTTCGCCGGGTGCTCGGAACGTTCATGTTGCAATTACCTACGGATAGGTCCCGTTTCCACAAGGGAAATCGGCGTTTTTCGATAATCCGCCTCAACAATTAGCCGCCCCAAAATCCGAAAGGACAGTATGACCAAGAACGAGTTAGCTCGTGAGCTCGCCGAAGAATTGGAACTCCCGCGCCGCCAGGTGGCCGACCTGATCGAGGCGATGCTGGAGAAGATCACCGACGTGCTCAAGTCGGGCGATAAAGTCCAGTTGACGCCCTTTGGCCAGTTCAAAGTTCGGGACCGCGCGGCCCGTATCGCGCGTAACCCGAAGACGGGCGAGCCGATCAAAGTTCCGGCGAAGCGCGTGCTCAAGTTCATTGCCGGGCGCACGCTTAAGGAAGCAGTCGGCACCGCCAAACGCGGCGGCGCGGCGAAGAAGTCTTCAGCCAAGAAGACGACCGCGAAGAAATCGGCCGCGAAAAAGGCTCCCGCCCGCAAGGCCGCACCGGCTCGCAAGGCTGCTGCGAAGAAGAGCGGCGGTCGGAAAAAGGGGCGCTAAAACGCCCGAAAACCTCGGGGTTTTTTGTTCGCGAGCCGCCAAATTGGCGGCTCGCTTCGTTTCGTGCGCGAAACGCGCGCGCAGGCGACCGCTCAGAATCCGGCCAAAGGATTGGTGGTGTTCCGCTATCTCACCGCGGGCGAATCACACGGACCCGCACTGGTGGGCATCCTTGATGGTCTGCCCGCGCATCTCCGGCTCGATGTCGAACGCATCAACCAAACCTTAGCTCGGCGCCAGGGTGGCTACGGGCGCGGTGGCCGCATGAAAATCGAGCGTGACGAGGTGGAATTTCTAGCCGGAGTGCGCGGCAGCGAAACCCTCGGTTCTCCGATCGCCGTCCTTGTGCGCAATCGCGATTTCGAAAACGTTCGCGCTCTTATGGATCCGATCTCGGGCGCCGGGAAGGCGCTGACGAACCCGCGGCCGGGTCACGCCGATTACGCCGGTGCGCTCAAATACCGTCAACGAGACCTTCGTAACGTACTGGAACGTGCCAGCGCTCGAGAAACGGCAATGCGCGTCTGTCTCGGTGCGATTTGCGCACAGTTTCTGGAAGCGCTTGGGATCCAAACGCGCAGCTACGTCTACCGCATCGGAGACGTCGTTTCGCCCGAGCTCGAGGACTTCTCCCAAGATGACGTCGAGGCGAGCGAGGTTCGCAATCCGGACAAACCTACCGAAGCGAAGATGATCGCCGCGATCGACGCCGCGAAGGCCGCCGGCGACACGCTTGGCGGTACGTTCGTGATTCGTGTCGACGGCGTGCCCGTCGGAATCGGCAGCAATCGCCAACCCGCGACCCGCCTCGACGGCGTTCTCGCGGGCGCATTGATGGGTATGCAGACCGTAAAGGCGGTGGAAGTCGGGCTGGGAGCCGACGTTGCTTCGCGGCCCGGGTCGCAAGCGCACGATATTTTTGCATTGGAAGATGGCCCTAGCGGCGGCTCGCGCGCTGTCGTCCGTCCAAGCAATCGCGCGGGGGGCATCGAGGGCGGCATGAGCAACGGCCAGCCGATCGTGCTGCGTGTCTCGGTAAAGCCGATTCCGACGCTCATGAAGGCGCTCCCGTCGGTTAATCTGCACGAGCAAACCGACGCTCCCGCAACGATCGTGCGCAGCGACGTGTGCGTTGTGCCGGCTGCTGGTATCGTCGGTGAAGCGATGGTGCGCCTCGCGTTAGTCGCACCCGTGCTCGAAAAATACGGCGGAGACTCGATCGAGGAAACGCTCGACAATCTGCGTCGTGCGAGCGAGGCGGCTGCGGAGCTTTTTGCGCCGGCAAAGGATGGGGTGTGAAAAGGCACGTTGCCCTGGTCGGGTTTATGGCTTCGGGTAAATCCACGATCGGGAAGCGCCTCGCGCGCAAGTTACGGTGCGCGTTCTTCGACACCGACGATATCGTCGTGAAGCAGCACGGCGCGATTTCCGACATCTTCTATTCCGAGGGCGAGACGGCGTTTCGCAGGTACGAGCACGATGCGCTTGCGCACGTGCTCGACGCCGGCGACCCCGGCGTGATCGCCTGCGGCGGCGGCGCGCTTAGTTTTGAGCCGTCGCAAAAACTCCTGAAGAAGCGAGCCTATCGCGTGTTCATCAAGGTAACGCCCGAACAGGTGTTGGAGCGGCTCCGCAACAGCCGCACGGTCCGGCCTCTGCTCGGTCCGACGCCGGCGCTTGCCCGCATCAAGCACCTGTATTCCAAGCGCATGCCGCAGTACGCGCATGCCGATTTCGTCGTGGACGCCGACGGCATGAGCACGGCTCAAGTTGTCGATGCGATCGTCGAGTGGCTACACAAGAAGAAGATCGAGATTTAGGACCGGATTTCATCGTCAACACCGATCTGCAGTATCCAATCTGCATCGGCGATGACGTGCGCTCGGCGCTGGCTGCGTTCATTGGTAGCAGAGCGCAGCGCTTCGTTGTCGTTACCGACGCGCATCCGGCGCCGCAGAAACTTGCACGGGAGATCGGAAGGCGGTCGGGGGCGCTTGCCGTCCTTTCGTTCTCGCTAGGCGAGCGGCGAAAACGCCTCGCCACCGTGGAAGAGGTGCACGCGGCGCTGCTTGCGGCCGGCGCGTCCCGCGACACGTTGATCGTCGGCGTTGGCGGCGGGATCGCGAGCGATCTCTTCGGGTTTTGCGCGGCCACCTATATGCGCGGTGTCGCCTACGCGCATGTAGCGACGACGCTGGTCGCGATGGTCGACGCGTCGATCGGGGGAAAGACGGGAGTCGATTTGCGAACGGGCAAGAATCTCGTCGGGACGTTCACCGATCCAGTTGCCGTATTCGCGCACGTCGACGCTCTGCAAACGTTGCCGTACCGTCAAGTGCGCGAAGGTTTGGCGGAAGTCGTCAAGGCGGCCATCATCGAGGGCAACGACCTGTTCGAGTCGATCGAGACGCTTGCGCCGCACGCGCTTTGGCGTTGGCCGTGGCTTGAATTGGTGTCGCACGCGATAAAGGTAAAGACCGCAATCGTGTCTGACGATCGCGAGGAAGCCGGTTTGCGTGAGTTGCTCAACTTAGGGCACACGTTCGGTCATGCGCTCGAAACGGCGAGTGGATATCGCATCTCGCACGGCGCCGGCGTCGCCCTCGGCCTGCGGGCAGCGGGACTTCTTGCGCTGCGCACGGGTCGATTTTCGCAAGAAGAGCATCTACGGATCTTGGCAACGCTGGCGCTGCTCGGGATGCCGCTGCGTACGTCGATTGATGCTGGTGCTGCTCTCTCGGCCATGCAGAGTGATAAGAAGAAGCGGGCGGGCACGTTGAGATTTGTGCTGCCGCGCGCTATCGGCGACGTTGAGTACGGCGTAACCGTCCCCGAAGCGAAAGTTCGTACGGTGCTCGCGCGACTGCAGCGCCTGCCCGAAGCTGTAGGCTAGACCGTGCCGCGAGTCGTCGATGCGCTTGCGGCCATCCGGTCCTCGCGGTTCGATCTTCCACTTACGTACGACACAAACGGACTGCAACTGCGCGTGGGCGACGTCGTTCGCGTTCCGCTCGGGAGCCGAGAGGTCGTGGCATTCGTCGTCGGCGACGAGCACGATGGCGCCCCCGACGGCAAGCGTAAAAACGTGCTCGAAAAGCTTGACGTTCCACGCGCATTCGACGAAATGGGCTTGCACTTGGCCCGGTACATGTCGGAGTATTACCTCTGCACGCTTGGCGAGGCACTCTCTGCGGTTGTGTTGGCGGGCGCCATCCCGCGCACGATCGATAGCTTCGTGCGCGCGGTTACGCAGCCAAATCCCGCTCGGTACCCATCAGTTCCGACGCGTCTGGTGCGCCTGATTTGGGAAGATCTGGCCGACGGATTCGCATTGGAGACGTTGCTGCGCCACCCTGAGGCACGCCGAGCCGGAGACCGCGCAGCGTTGCTGCGTCACCTGCAAGCGCTGGTCCGCAGTGGCGAGCTTCGGCGCGAGCGTAGATTCGCCGAACCGAAAACCAGCGTGTATCGGGTGCGCACGCTCTTCCCCGGCTCGGCGCAGATCCGAGGAAGCAGGGCCAAAGCGCTGGCCGAATTCGTAGCCGAGCGTCAGAGCGTACCTCGCGCAGATGCTATGCTGGCCGGCTTTTCGTCATCCGTCATTACGCGCGCCGCTAAATCCGGCGCCATCGTAGAGCGCGACGTCGAACCTACCCGCGTGCGCGCGTCACGTGGACGGCCCGGCGCCGTCCTTCTTCCAACGAGCGAACAAGCCGCCGCGATCGATCGTATCGATGCCGCCCGCAGCACCGGTTCGTTCGGTGAGATCCTCCTCTACGGCGTAACGGGAAGCGGCAAGACATACGTCTACGTTGAGGCGATCAAACGCGTCGTTCGCGAGGGCGGGCGCGCCATCGTACTCGTTCCCGAGATATCGCTGACGCCGCAGACGGCGCAGCGTTTCGAGGAAAGCTTCGGCGAACGAGTCGCCGTGCTGCATTCCGCACTCTCGGAACGCGAGCGTTTCGATGCCTGGCAAGCCTGCGCGCGGGGCGAGATCGACGTCGTCGTCGGAGCGCGAAGCGCGCTTTTTGCTCCTCTGCAGAACGTGCGCCTTTGCGTCGTCGACGAGGCACACGAGACGTCCTATAAGCAGGAAACGATACCGCGGTACCATGCCGTCACCGTGGCGCGCGAACGAATGCGTGTGGCCGGCGGCGTGTTAATTCTAGGCAGCGCGACGCCGTCGCTCGAGAGCTTTGAAGCCGCGCTGCGCGGGAGAATCGAGCTCGTCCGGATGACGCAGCGCGCGACGGCCCAACCCTTGCCAGCCGTTCACGTGGTCGATTTGGCGAAAGAATTCGAATCCGGGAACAGGCGAATCTTCAGCACAGCGCTCGCGAGTGCGCTCGGCGAACGCCTGGCGCGACGCGAAAAGAGCGTCTTGTTCGTCAATCGGCGTGGAAGCGCCGGTTTTCTCTTGTGCCGCACGTGTGGTTTCGTGCCGCAGTGCCCGCGCTGTGACGTCTCGCTTACGGTGCACCGCGCCGAGGGTGTCTTGCGCTGCCACTACTGCGATTATCAAATCCCGTTGCCGCGTCTGTGCCCACAGTGCGCAATGGAAACGATTCGTGAGTTTGGCATCGGAACGGAGCGCGTCGTAGAGGAAGTCTTGCGATTATTTCATAGCGCACACGTTCTGCGTATGGACTCGGACAGCACAACGCGCGTCGGCGATCACGCGCGCATCCTCGCCGAGTTCGCCGATCGCGGAGACGTTCTGGTCGGCACGCAAATGGTCGCGAAGGGACTCGATTTCCCAACCGTCACACTGGTTGGCGTCGTGGCCGCCGACATCGGACTGCATATCCCCGATTTTCGAGCCGCGGAGCGCACGTTCGACGTGATCGCGCAAGTGTGTGGGCGCAGCGGGCGCGCGCGCGCAGGAGAGGCGATCGTTCAAACGTACGCGCCGTCGAACCCTGCGATCGTCTATGCTGCCGCGCACGATTACGACGGGTTTGCGCGAGATGAACTGCAACAGCGACGGGATTTGCGATATCCGCCGTTCTCGCGCCTGGTGTACCTCGGGATTATTGGCCGCAGCCGCGCGGCAGCTTTACGCGCGGCCACCCGGTACGCGCAAGTCCTGCGCGACGAGAATGTTGGCGAAGTTCTCGGACCATCGGCGTATCCGATCGCTCGCGTCAATAACGAGTGGCGTTTCCGCGTTGCGATCAAGTCGCGCACGCCAAAACAGCTGCGCGCGACGATTCGTGAAAAGCTACTACCGCTCGCGCGCGCGGATCGCTCGACGCGCTCGGCGATAAACGTGGATCCCTAGACGTTACTTCTTCGTTGCGGTCTTGCGCGTTTTAGCGGCTTTGGCGGGAGCCTTCGCAGCCTTCGCTTTTGCGGGCGCGCTGGTCGCCGCTTTGGCGAGCGCCTTCGCGAGGCGCGATTTCTTGCGCGCAGCCTTGTTCTTGTGGATCGCTCCGGACTTCGCGGCTTTGTCGAACCGACTCTCGACGCTCTTTGCGAGTTCGGGATCTTGCGACGCGACGGCTTTTTTGTAGACGGTCTTCAAACGGGTCTTTACGTCTTTATTGCGCGTCGTACGCTTATCGGTTTGGCGGGCCCACTTCTCGGCGGCCTTGATGTTCGGCAAAGAAAAACTCCTACGAATGTCCTCTGGGCAACGGGTCGCAGTATAGCAGAGAAGCCGGATGGGGAGCAAGGGTGAACTGCGGGACGAGAAGGTTCACCCTTCGCCAAAGACGCCTTCGAGAAGGATGCGCTCGTAGCTGGCGTAGCGGGACGCCGCGATTCGCCCGTCGGCAACGGCAGCTTTAACGCCGCACCCGGGTTCGCGCAGATGCGTGCAGTCCTTGAAGCGGCAGGTCATTGCGGGCTCGCGCATTTCACGGAACCCTTGGACCAGTTCCCCTGCTTCGATGCGACCTAGGCCAAATTCGTTCACCCCGGGACTATCTATAAGGAAACCGCTCGGCAGGCGATATAGGCGCGCCGCGGTCGTGGTTTGCCGCCCGAGACCGTGACGCGAGACGTCACCAACGCTGGCCTCGCCGCCCAATGCCCGAAAGATCGAGCTTTTTCCGACTCCGGAGTTTCCGCAGAGCAGGGCGTGCCGGCCGGCCAGCGCCCTGCGTAAGTCGGGAATTCTCGTGCCGGCTTTCGGATTGACGACGACCGTCGTATAGCCTAACCCACCGTACAAATCGCGCAACGTCGACGTTACCGTGCGGCTCGCAAGATCGGGCTTTGTCAATACGACCATCGCTTCGATATCTTCGAGTTCCGAAAACGCCAACAACTGATCGAGGGTGATCGTGCGCGGGGCCGGATCGGCGAGTGCCGTCACGGTGACAAGCGTGTCGACGTTCGCGGCCATGGTTTTGGCTCGTCCGTCGACCGTGCGCCGCTCGAGCGTAAACGAACGTGGTTCCACGCGGTCCACCACCGTTTTTTCGTCCTCGAGCAGGCGAACGAATACAATGTCGCCAGGCACGGGCATCGAGCGCTTTCCGCTCTGCCGCCGTAACTGTGCAACGCGTGGTTGCGTTTCGTCATCAAGGCAGACCCACGCAGCGTTCTTACCCGTCGATACGACCAAAGCGCGATGCAGACCGTCGATCACAATGACTGCGACGGCATTACGCCTAACGAAACAAGGAGAATCGTGTCCACCATGCCCGCCGCCACGCTGCGGTTCACCCCATCGGCCAACGCCTCGGATATCGAAGCCGTGCGCTCCATTATTGCGGGCCATGGCGCTCGCATGCAGTGGGTCGACTCGCCCGAGTACGACCGGACGTATGCGTTGATCGAGCCGAGCAGCTCGGCGTGCATAGCCGACCTGCGAGAAAAGACCCGTGCTACCGTCCTGGATACTCCGATCGTGGCAATGGTGGTCGTTCCGAGCATCGGGGAGGCTGTGCCACTGCTCTTGCAGGCCTTGGGCGGAGACGGGCGGCCATCGGGCGTCACCTTGTGTGAGCCCTGCGGCGACGGCGTTCTCGTCGAGTGGAATTTGGACGAAACCCCGTTCGACGTTGTTATAAGTCTCGTGGACATCGAGATCGACCGCTTTCGCGCCGCCCGTATAAACGCACTGCTGGCCCCTCTCCCATTGTCCTGGTGGACGCGAATAGCGGCCGCAGGGTTGCGGGCTCCGGAGATAACCGCGGATCGCGTGCTCGAGGAGCAACTCGAGGTGCAGGGTGTCCTGGATTAGCACGTTCTTCAGCTACGTTTCGATCACCGACGTCATCGACGTCGTCGCTACGAGCGTATTGATCTACTACGTGCTTCTCCTGATTCGCGGCACGCGAGCCGTTCAAATCATTACCGGGATCCTCATACTCGTGGGGCTGCTCGGCCTTGCAAATCTGCTGCACTTACATCTTTTAGGAGCGATTCTGCAGCTGCTCGTCTTTGGTGCCGCGTTCGCGCTTCCGATCGTGTTTCAGCCGGAACTGCGACGGGCACTCGAACAGATCGGGCGGGGCGGGTTGCTCCATATCGGTGAGGAAACGAATGACTGGCTTCGCGCCGAGGATACGGCGATCTCGATGCTTGCGCATGCGGCATTCTTGTTGTCGCGCAATAAGCTTGGCGCCCTGATCGTCATCGAGCAGCAGAGCGGCCTCAAGGAATTCGTAGAGAGCGGAACCACACTCAACGCCGAGCTTTCTGCCGAACTTTTGTTGGCGATCTTCATGCCGCGTTCCCCACTGCACGACGGAGCAGTGATCGTACGCGAAGACATCATCGAAGGCGCCGGTTGTTTTCTTCCGCTCGCGGAACAGCGTCTGGCCGAACGGCGGTTAGGAACGCGCCATCGGGCAGCGCTGGGCCTCACCGAACAAACCGATGCCGTCGTCATCGTGATCTCTGAAGAGTCCGGAGCCATCACGATCGCTCGTCAGGGCAAGCTCTCTCGTCCTGTGGAAGAAGAAGCGCGCCTCGTGAAGATGCTGCTCGCCGTGACGCGTCCGCCGCGCGAAAATCGGCGCCTGGCCGGCAACGACGTCGTCTCGCAACTGCGTGCGCGTCTCGGCGCTCAGCGGAACAAAGGAAAGGCCCGTGCAGATCATCCGAAAGAACTTCGGACTTAAAGTCCTTTCATTCGTGCTCGCACTCGTCGGTTGGGCGTATTTTCGATACGCGAGCAATCCGATTCTCGCTGCTCGTTCCCAGCAGCTTTCGATTCCCATCGTAGCGGTAAACCTCTCCGCCGGCTACGTTGCCTCGTATGCCGAAAAAGAAGCGCTCATCACCGTATACGCTCGCCGCGGGCAAGCCGAGCCCAATCCGGATGACGTCAAGGCGGTTTTGGATTTATCCGGAAAACAAACCGGCGTGTACAACGTCCCGGTGCAGCTCATCGCTCCAAACGTTACCGTTCAGAGTTTGAGCCCGGCGACGGTCAGCTTGTCGATCGAAAGGGTTCCTGGTCAGCAGTGAGAGCGCATTTTGGTACCGACGGCGTTCGTGGCGTTGCCAACGCGGATCTTACGCCTGAGCTCGCATTCGCGATCGGAAGAGCCGGCGCCACCGCACTTGCCCACGAAAGCGAACGCCATCGACCGGTCGTCGTCGGCCGCGACACTCGTTTGTCCGGGACGATGCTCGAGGCAGCAATCGTTGCCGGGATCACATCGGTTGGGCGCGACGTCGTGCAGGTCGGAATCGTACCGACTCCGGCCATTGCGCGAATAACCGTTGCCGAAGGCGCGGCCGCAGGCGTAATGATCAGCGCATCGCACAATCCGATCGCGGACAACGGTATCAAATTCTTCGGTCCTGACGGATTCAAGTTATCGGACGATCTCGAGCACGAGATCGAATCGCTGATGGAGCGTGAGGATCTGCCTCGTCCGACGGGAACCGGCGTCGGCGTCGCACGCATCGCGCAAAATCTCGCCAAACACTATTACGACGAACTGTACGGCTCGGGCGTGGACCTGAGCGGCCTGCGCGTCGTCGTCGACGGCGCATTCGGCGCCGCTTATGCGATTGCGCCGTATGCCTTGCGCAAACTCGGCGCGCACGTCATCGAAATGAATTGTGAGAACGATGGCTCGCGAATAAATGTGGATTGCGGTGCGACGCATATGGCGCCGTTACAGGCCGCAGTCTCGCGCGAGATCGGGACGGGCAACGTCGGCACGATCGGCGTTGCGTTTGACGGCGACGCAGATCGTGCGCTCTTCGTCTCCGAAACAGGCGCGGTCGTTTCCGGAGACGGTGTCATGTTTGCAATCGGCCGCATGCTCCATGAACGCGGCGAGTTGGCGCACGACACCATCGTGGCAACCGTGATGAGCAATATCGGTCTCGAGCGCGCGCTCGCTCGGTACGGAATCACGCTCGTCCGCACGGCGGTGGGCGACCGATACGTACTCGAGCGCATGCAAGAGGGCGGTTTCGTCCTTGGTGGCGAGCAATCCGGACACATCATTGACTTGCGCCGCAACACCACCGGCGACGGGCCAATGACGGCGATCACATTGCTTGGCATCATGCAAACGACGGGCATCCGCTTGCACGATCTGACACGTGAGGTGGTAGTCGCTCCGCAAGTTCTCGTCAACGTACGAACGTCGCGCAAAGACGTCCTCGAATCGCCTGACGTGCGTGAAGCAATTGCGCAAGCCGAGTCGGCATTAGCCGGCTGCGGGCGCCTATTGATCCGTCCGTCGGGCACGGAACCGCTGATTCGGGTGATGGCGGAGGGCGACGATCGGGCCGAAATCGAGCGTATCGCCGAAACGCTAGCCAGCCATATAGAGCGAGCCGCCGCTACTTTGTAAAGCTTTGAAAAAAGTGGTAGAAGGAGATACTACCCCAAAGGTAAACCAAAAGGCCCATGCCGCGGATGAGCCGCGGTTCCTACGCCTGAACAAGATCACTGAATCCGGCCAGGCGAGCCGGAGCGGGGGATTTCTTCCCAGGGATTAGGGGTGAATGGACCGGTCGGTCCTAGGGCGATCTTTCCCGCCCGAACCCGTCAACTAACCTCGCAAGTGTCGTGAAAGAGGAGCGTTTCTTGCGTCAAGCGTTAGCTGCCGGGGCTCTAGCCCTGCTGTTGGCCGGATCGTTCGCTTCGGCGGACGCCTCAACCAACAGTGTCGCGAAATCAATACCAACAACCACCAACGAAGCCGCGACAAGTCCAGACGTGGCGGAATGGACCTCACATCTGGTCTTCGTCACGAAGTCCGAAAATAACGCGAAGCGTTCGCAATTCCGGTCCTTTGCCGGTGGCGTGCTCGCCCGGACCTCAAAAATCGCCTTTCAACTGACCCGTAGCGCCCTGAAATTCCTGGGCGTTCCTTATGTGTTCGGCGGTACCAGCACGAGTGGATTTGACTGCTCGGGTTACGTCCAGCACGTCTTTGCCATGCTGGGCATCCGGCTGCCGCGCACGGCCGACGCGCAATTCGACGCCGGTCACCGCGTGGTCGGGGGCATGCAGCCGGGCGATCTGGTCTTCTTCCAGACCTACGCACCGGGCCCGTCGCACGTGGGAATTTACCTCGGCCATGGCAAGTTCGTTCACGCGAGCTCGAGCCGCGGCGTCATGGTCTCGAACTTGTCCGACGCCTATTGGGCGGCACGCTTCATCGGAGCGAAGCGTTTTATCGCCGTGAAGCATCTGCCCGTAAATTAGTACACCTGCGGAGCGCGTTGCTGCGGAGTCGCGCACCGCATCGCTCGCGTACCTCGCCTGGCCCCTCGCACTGGCCGAGCGGATTTCTCCGCGGCCCGAAACCTCCAGCTGGTACCGCTTTCACCTTCGGCAAGCATTTTGGTTCGGCATCGTTTCGGCCGGCGTCGGTCTCGCCGCGCTTTTGTGGCCGCTGGTCCTGAGCCTTCTCTTCGGTAACGTCGTCGCGACGCTCTGGATTTATGGGATTGCCATCCTGGCGGACCTTGCGCTCTTCGTCCTATGGTTGTTTCTTGCGATCGGATATAGTCAGGCAGCCGGTCGCGGGGAACTCTTTGACGTGCCCTGGGTCGCTCGCATAACAGGGACCTCCGTCCGAAAATAGTATTCTCGCCGGTCGGCACGCAAACGATGCGCGATTCCCACGAAGTGGGAACCATTGGGGTGTAGCCAAGCGGTAAGGCAGCGGACTTTGACTCCGCCATGCGTTGGTTCGAATCCAGCCACCCCAGTAGACTCTATCCGTCAAAGCTAACGCTTCGCCGTCTAGAGTCGCGCGGGTTCGCTCGCGCCGGTCTGTCGCGCTTACCACTTCAATGATCGCGTAATTGTGTGAGCGACGCTGTGCCGTAATCACGACATAAGGGTACGAAACTCCCAAAGGCGCAAAACGGCGCGTATGTCGATTGCACGTTCGTTCGTCATCGCGCTTTTGTTATTGGGC
>JASHZC010000295.1 GCA_030042755.1 Vulcanimicrobiota bacterium
GCACTCGCGTAGCCGGCGGCGATCGCCGCCAGCGCTAGGGCGATGACTGCGAGGCAGAACGCTTGGAAACGCACGCGCGAGAGCTCATCGCCCACACCAGGGCTATCAACAAAAAGTTCGCGAGCAGCGAACTGCCGCCGTAGGAAATGAACGGCAGCGTGATGCCCGTGAGGGGAAACAAACCGATCACGCCACCGATAATGATGAAGACTTGAAAGCCAAGCGTCGCGGCCATGCCGAAGCCGAGTAGTTTACCATACAGATCCGGCAACTCCGTCGAAACGGCAACGATGCGACGAACCAGCACGAGAAAGATCGCGATCACAACGAGCGCGCCGATCAAGCCAAATTCCTCCGAGAACGCAGCGAACACATAATCGGTAGCAACGTCCGGGATGAATCCGGGATGACCAAGACGCAAGCCCGATCCGAACAAGCCTCCCGCGGCCATCGCGTAGTAGGCTTGGGATGACTGGTATCCTGCGCCAAGCGGGTCGCTAAACGGATTGCGCCAGACGGCGATACGCGCTTGCACGTAGGGATAATGGTGCACCGCCCAAAATGCCGCCAACGCAAAAAACACGATGCCGCCGATGACGATGTCGACGCGACGAGTCGCTACGTACAGCAACGCCGCAAACGTTGCGAGCAGGAGCGTCGCCATGCCAAGATCGCGCTGAACGATCAGAATCGAGATCGATGCTCCCCATCCGATGAAGAGCGGCCCCAAGTACCGCAGGTTTGCGCGCACCGACCACCACCGGGCCTGTGCGATAACGTCTGCCGTCTCTGCCAAATACGCGGCCAAGAAAAGCACGATAAACAGCTTGATGAGTTCTATCGGCTCGTATTGAACCGGGCCGACCTTGATCCACAAACGCGCCCCGTTGATCTTCTCGCCGAAAAACAGCAACAGCACGAACAGCACGAGCGATGCTACGACCCAGATATACTTGTATGCACCGAAGCGGCGAAACCGAGTAAAGGCCGGTCCGCACGCAATTGCGAGCGCGAGCGAGACGAGCAGCCACCATTGCTGCCGAGCCGCAAGGTTCGGCGCAAGCCGCGCAACCATGAGCAGACCGAGCCCGGCGAGCACAACTGCCAGCGCCGGCAAAATGTCGTCGCGCGTCGTGCCTTCGGGCTGCCAAACGACCCACACGATCGCGAGCACGGCGAGCAGCGCGAGCAGCCACGGCGGCCCGATCGATCCCGGCGGGGCGTACGCGAGCATGAGCGCGCACGCAGCGAGCGCGGCGATCATGGGAAGGGCGCGTCGAACGAACGAGCTTACTGCGCCCACGCGGTCAAGAGCGCGATGCCGGCAATCAACGCCATGACGCCCAGACTCGCCTGAACGTACGCATTTGGCCGGAACGCAACCACCGGTGCGGTGCGCGTTCCGAGCTCTTCGATCGCGCGATCGCTTTCGTCGAACCGCACGATCAGCAGGCGTTCGTTTTGTCCGGTTCGCTCCACGTGCGAGATGAGCGATTGTCGATCGACGTCACCGCGCAAACGATGACCGATCAGAATCATCACGTCACCTGCGTCGAAAGCCACGCGCGAAACGGAAACGTCGAGCGAGCTGCTCGTACCTAGGGCGCGCCCTAGCAATTCAGCCGAGGCTTCGCACAAACTGTCGTCGCCGGTAAGCACGCTAATCTCGCCGCTGCGGGCGAGGTAGGCCGCGGTGCCACCGGTGTGAATGACGCACGCGTGTCCGCGCACGACGAGTGCTGCGGTGAGCGAACAGCCGGCCGTTACATAATCCGCGTGCGAGGCGCTGCGCGCAAACAGTTCGCCGTTGACGCGCGCCAAGGCGCCGAGGATTGCTGCCGGCGCTGCTTGCGCGCGATCGACGGCACGACGGAATCGCTCGGTGCGCAGTCGCCGTTCGCATTCGCCGCGCAAGCGTTCGAGCGTGGCGGGACCGGCGGCAACTCCGTCAATGCTTCCGAAGCCGCGAGCTATTGCGAAGAGCCAGGTTCGTGACGCCAGCTGCAACGACAAACACGACGCGCGGTCTCCGCGAATCGCTACGTCCATGGTTGCAGCCGCTCCACGATCAATCTCGTCGTCCCCACGTCGATCGTATCACCTTCCCGCGTTTCGATTGCACTGCGCAAGCGCCGTCCATTCAAAAATGTTCCGTTGCTGCTTTCGAGATCGCGTACGAAGACGATTCCTCCTTGCGTTTCAAGCCGCGCATGCCTGCGGCTCACCTCAGGATCGGTGAGGACGAGCTCGACGCTCTTGTCGCGCCCGATCGTCAACGGGCACAGGCCCTCAAAGAGCCGCTCGCGTCCGAGCTCGACCAAGCGTAGGACGGCCTTGACCGGCACGAGTCCGGCGATTTCAGCGGCGCTTCCGGCACGCGGGCGCGCTGCGATCAATACGGTTGCGGCAAGCGCCGCAACGATCTCGAGCGAGCCGATGCGCATCTGCGCCGCAAACGTCACTCGCGTGCCTCCAACCGCATCTGCGTGTTCCCGAAGGTCAGGACGTCACCCGATACGACGCGCCGCGCGCCCGTCGCGCGCTCTCCATTGACGAACGTTCCGTTTGTCGATCCCAAATCGTCAACGACAGCGGCGTCGCCGTCGATCTTCAACGTCGCGTGATTGCGCGATACGCTCGGATCGACGAGGAAAATATCGCTCTCCTCGCTGCGGCCGATCGTCGCACTCTTGTCGATGAAATAGACGCCGTACGCCGGGACGCCTTTGAGCATACGCAAGTGGAATCGCTTGGGTGGCGTGGTTGCGGGTGCGCTGGGAATCGAGATCGTGACGTCGCTTGCAACCGCGACGTCGGCGAGCCCAGGCGGTATGCTTTCGCGTAACACCATCTCGACATTGGGGCCACCGTCGAAGAAATACACGCCGACCCTCGCAGCCATGTCGCGCAACAGCTCGGCCCACTCCCCTTCGAGATAGGTACGATGTTCCGACAGACGCGCGAAGTCATCGGGGTTGACGTATACGAGATACGAACCCGGCGCAAGCAGATGGCCATCG
>JASHZC010000296.1 GCA_030042755.1 Vulcanimicrobiota bacterium
GCCAGCACGTGGACGTGAAGATGATCGACGGTTTGCCCGCCGTCGACGCCCGTGTTCATGACCAGCCGATAGCCGTCGCTGCCGTGTTCCCTCCCGAGCTTTGTCGCAACCTCGAACAAGCGTGCCAGGAGCGGGCCGTCGCTCGCATCGGAAAGGTCACCGATATTCGCGTGGTGATCGACCGGCATCACCAGCAGATGCACCGGAGCCTGCGGGTTGATGTCTTGGATCGCGAGCACGCGATCGTCGCGATAGACGGCCTTCGCCGGAATCTCTCCGGCCGAGATCTTGCAGAACAAACAGTCCATGAGCCTCATTCCTAACGGCGGATGGTAAACGACCACGACTTGGTCGTGGTATTGCCCGCAAGGTCGGAGACGCGCACGGTCACGCGCACGTTGCCCGAATGGTAATCGTACGAGGGCATGTATTGGATGAACGTCGGCGTGCGCAGCGACTCGGACGTGACGTCCCGCCCGTCAACCCAAAGCACGACGCTCGACGGATTGACCGGCACTGCATCGGAGACGAACGTCGCATAGATCGCCGGTGAGCTCGTGTTCACAACCGCGCCTTCCGCCGGTGCAAAATCCGAGACGCCGGGCGGCGAACTCGAAGCGGACATCGTCTGCTGCGCTTGCACGTCGGGCGCGTCAACGTCTCCGACGCGCAAGTGCCCCACGATCGGCACGTCGCTGAAATTTGCACCCGTCGGAATCTGATACGTCCCCGAGTACACGCCGCTTTGAAACTGCGTCATCGCGATGTTCGTCACGTACGACCCGATGTCGAAGGTTGCCGCGCCGCCAGGCGTACCATGCATGGTCACGGTAAACGAGTCGCCGGCGCGCAGCGCGCGATCGGAATCGAGCGTTACGCTCGTGATCTGCGGCCCGCCAGGCTGGGGCGCTGCCTGCGCGACCGAGCGGCTCACCAGAATCGATCGCACTTCGTTGCTCTCGACGTTGTAGCGTACGGTCACCAGGTCCCCAACCCGCAAGTCGGTTAGCTGCGCTGTTTTTCCGTTGAGTTCGATCTGCGTGGTGCGATCCGGAAGAATCACGTGTCCGTCGGTGAGCACGAACTCGGATTCCGTCGCGGCGGCGACGCGACCGGTGTAGGATCCAAACGCGTCTTCGACGCGCAGCACGTGACCGGAGCGATCCATGTAGATGCGCGCGAAATCGCCTGGACGAAGATCGCTAAGCTCGCCGGGGACGATGACGTTTGCGTCGACGTCGTGCATCTCGACCAACGCGTTGGAGCCGATCGGAACCGTGTGCACGTATGAATTGTATTCCAGCGTAACGGTCGGTGGATCCGAGTCGGTGTCGACGGCCGTCACCGTGCCGAACCGTTCTGCTGAGGTATGCGTCAGAATCAAACCTTCGGCAGAGCGCCCGACGAGTTGCGCGACGATGTTGACCGAATGGGTCGCGCTATCGTATCTCGCCTGGGCACCGAGCACGTCGGTGAAGAACCGGAGCGGCGCGTAGAGGACGTATTTCACCTCGATCGGAGCGACGTCGAGTTCGAACGGCTGACCGTCGACGAGCGCGACGCGGCTTCCGATCGAAAGACTGACCGTCTTCGCTCCGACTTGCGTCTCGATCGTGTGTCCCGTAATCGTTCCCTGCAAGCCAAGCGCGTCGATCGTCCGGCGCACCGGCACGAACAATTCTCCGTTCACCATCACCGGGGGCGGCTCGAGCGGCAGTCGTACGCCGTTGATCACGATCGCGATCGGTCGCGGCGTTGGCCTAGGCTTCGGCGCAGGGGTTGCGCCAATCAGGCAAAGCACGAGCGCGCATGCGGTCGCCGTGCGAATCATCCGTGTTCCTCCAAGATCTCGCGATAGACATCGGCCGTTTCGCGTGCCGTTCGATCCCAGTTCAGCGTGGCCACGACCGTTCGCCCTCGTTCAACGAGGTCCGTGCGTAATGCCTGGTCGTCGAGCAGCCGCTCGATTTGTGCGCGCGCGCCTTCGGCGTTCCTCGGTTCGAACGTCAGCGCAACCGCGGCGATCGGATCGGGAATCGAACTCGATGTCGCGATGAGCGGGCATCCTTGCGCCATGGCCTCCACGAAGGGAAGGCCGAAGCCTTCGAGTAGCGCCGGGTGGACCAGCGCGAACGCGCCTGCGTAGTAGGACGCGAGCTGATCGTCGGTCGGGTTTCCAAGCGCGATCGCGCGCCGGCGCGACGTCGAAGCGCGTTGCAATAGGCCCTGTAGATCGTCCGGACCGGTCACGTAGAGGTCGATCTCGTAGTGCGGCGCAAGCTGCTCCCACGCTTTCACCAACGTCGGAATGTCCTTGTGCTCGCGGTGATTGCCGACGTAGAGCAGATACGGCCGCTCCGCCCGGAAGGGAGCCGCCGGCGAAAAGAACTTCTCACGCGGAGCGAGCGGGACGACTCTGATCCGCTGAGGATCGGCGCCGAAGAAATAGACCAGATCGTCGATGGTACGCCGGTCCGAGGTGATGATCCGCGCAGCTTTACGGCATGCGCGCTTCACAACCGTCATGTAATACGGCTCGATGTAGCTTTTGAAATACTCCTTGTAGCGCAAATGAATGACGTCATGAATGGTAAACACGAAGCGCCCGCCGGCGAATACGGGCACGTACAGCGACATGTAGTGCGCCAAATCGACGCGATCGCGCCACATCGCCATCGGTACCACGACCTGCTCGACGAATCCGAGATTCTGTCCCTTCGCGTACAGGCGGTACTCGTATTCCGGTGCAACGCGCGGCAAGCGCGACGAGACCTCTTGAATGTAGGTCCGCATTCCGACCGAGATTTGCCGCCCACACCGAACGTCGAGGCCGATTTTCGTCAACGGAGAGCTTTCCACGCGACAACCGCGGGATAGAGGGCCGAATACCACGCGACGAACCACCCGCGCGGACCGTCGAGGAGCGCACCACGACCCACCAGCGCTCGCGCAAATCGCAGCGGCACGAGGAGCGACTGCACCGCGACTCTCGACGGCGACTTCGGCAATGCCTGCGCCTCAATCGACGTATATTCGTCGAATCGCTCCCGGTACGCGTACGCATCGGGGTAGGAGTAATGCAGCAACACGCCGCTCAGTTCGCGCACGTCGCCGTCGCAGACGAGCCGTTCGTGCAACGGAGCATCGCCTCCGGCGGCAGGCTGCGCCTCGATGCGCGCTGCTGCGTTCGTGCGAACGAGACGCAGCAACGGTTCTCCGCTCCACATGCGCATCGGCTTTCCGCGGAAATAGGTCGTTCGCCGAATCACGTAGCCGGCTGCGTCATCCGATGCAGCGAGAATCGCGTCACGCACGCGATCGTCGAGCTCTTCGTCCGCATCGAGCATCAATGCCCAAGGAGTGTCGATCTGCGAGAGCGCGTAGCGGCGCGCGTCGACGAAATCCGTCCACTTTCGCTCGATCACGCGGGCACCGGCATCCATCGCGTACGCGACCGTACGATCGGTCGAGAGCGCGTCGAGCACGAGAATCTGCATGCCGTGCGGAAGGCTCGTGACCGCGCGCGGCAGATCGCGTTCCTCGTCACGCGTCAAGATGAAGGCGGTAACGTCGCTAGGATTCAACAGCCGGAGTCCCCTGGCGAAGAACGTTCGCCTGGGGAGAACCGTGCGCGAGCGCCGCACCGACGAAGTCGCGGTAGAGCGGTGACGGATCGTTCGGTCGCGATTTGAATTCTGGATGCGCTTGCGTACCGAGGAACCACGGATGCATGTCGGTCGGCAGTTCGACGATTTCGACGAGCGTGGTCTTCCCAACGGCGTGATGACCGGAGAACCGCATGCCGTGCTCTTCAAAGATCGGGCGGTAGCGGTTGTTGAATTCGTACCGATGGCGGTGACGTTCGCTGATCTCCACGGCGCCATATGCGCGCAGCGCGAGCGAATTCGGCTCGAGCGTGCAACTATACGATCCGAGGCGCATGGTCCCACCGTAGATTTCGAGATCGCGCTGCTCGGGCATGAAGTCGATCACCGGGTCGGGCGTCGTTTCGTCGACTTCGATCGACATGGCTTTGGCTATACCGCATACGTCTTGCGCAAACTCGACGCACGCGAGCTGCATGCCAAAGCAGATACCCAAGAATGGAATCTTGCGTTCGCGCGCATATCTGATTGCATGCAGCTTCCCATTGACGCCGCGAGCCCCGAAGCCCGGCGCTACGAGAACGCCGTGACAGCCTTGAAGGACGTCGACGCCTTCGGTCTCGACCGTCACCGAATCGATCCGCCGGATTTCGACTTCGGCGTTGTGGTAGATACCGGCGTGGTAGAGCGCTTCGTTAATCGAGATGTAGGCGTCTTTCAGCTCCACGTACTTGCCAACCAATGCAATACGTACGCGCTCTTTGGGATGCATGATGCGATCGACGATTTTCGCCCATTCTTCGAGTTTGGGCGCATTTGTCGGCAGGCCCAGCTTGCGCACCGCAGCATCGGCAAGCCCTTCGGCCTCGAGATTGAGCGGCACTTGATAGATCGTTTTCGCGTCGGTGTTTTGCACGACCGACCCGGGAGGCACATCGCAAAAGAGCGCGATTTTCTCTTTTAACTCGACCGGCATCGGCATCGCAGACTGGGTGCGGCACACGATGGCATCAGGCGAGATTCCAATGCCGCGCAGCTCGCGTACGGAGTGCTGCGTCGGCTTGGTTTTGAGTTCTTCGGCGGCTCCCAAATGCGGAACGAGCGTCAAATGGCAGTACATGACGTTTTCGTCGCCGACGTCGTAGCGCATTTGACGTATGGCTTCGAGAAACGGCAGCGATTCAATGTCGCCGACGGTTCCACCGACTTCCACGATACACACGTCCGCGTGGCTCGCTTCGGCGACGCGCTTGATGTGGGCTTTGATTTCGTTCGTGATGTGCGGAATGACTTGAACGGTCGCGCCCAAATATTCGCCACGCCGCTCTTTTTCGATGACGGAGTTGTAAATTTGACCGGTCGTTACGTTGTTCGCGCGGACCAAATTTTCGTCGATGAACCGCTCGTAATGCCCTAGATCGAGATCGGTTTCGGCTCCGTCTTCGGTGACGAAGACCTCGCCGTGCTGATAGGGGTTCATCGTGCCCGCATCAACGTTGATATAAGGATCCAGTTTCTGGATCGAAACGCTGATGCCGCGTGCTTTGAGGAGTCTTCCGAGGGACGCAGCGGTGATGCCCTTGCCGAGCGAACTCACCACGCCGCCGGTGAAGAAAATATACTTCGCCATCTCGGGATGATGATATTCGCCTTAGCCGGGGGCGGTCACCTTGACGTAACGCTCGCGCCCTCCGTAATCGTGCTCGACGCTCACGAGCGCTTGCGGAAATGCCGATCGGGCAAGAGCGAGCAGGCCCGCCGCGATTGGCGGTGCGCCTTCTGCGAGGACGAGGCCCCCCCGAACGAGCAACGGAGGCACGCGTTCGAAGAGACGCCGATAGTATGCCAGGCCGTCCGGACCGCCTTCGAGCGCAACCTGGGGTTCGTATCGCAGACTTTCGTCGCCCTCGCCCGTAGGCACGTACGGCAGATTCGCAACGATGACGTCGTACGTCCGGTTTGCAACCGGCGCGAGCAGGTCGCCCTGCTGGAAGCTCACGTCCACGTTCAAGCGACGCGCATTCTCGCGCGCTACGTCGAGCGCAGCTTCTGAAATATCGACGGCATCGACGACTGCACCCGGAACTTCAGCCGCAATCGTACACGCAATCGCTCCGCTTCCCGTGCCAACGTCAAGCACCCGCGGCGCTTCGTGCGCGCGCAGATGCGCGATCGCTTCCTCCACGAGATGCTCGGTCTCCGGCCGGGGGATCAACACACGCGAATCGACCAGAAATTCCCGTCGATAGAAGCCGGCGCTTCCGACGATATAGGCGAGTGGCTCACCTTGCAAACGACGCGCTACGAGTCGTCGCGCGCGTTCGACGTTTTCGGCCGAAATCGCGTCGCCCGCGTGCGCGCGGAGCCACGCGATTTCCCGGGAGAGCACGTGCTCGAGAATCACATCCACGTCCGCGGAGGGAACTGCGAGCGCGAGTTCGGCGCGAACTTGACGAATCAACGTTCAGCGTAGGCTTCGCCGGCGAGCAGCCTGGCTTGCTCGTCGGCTAGCAGATCGTCGACGATTGGTCCGAGCGCGCCGTCCATGATACCGCGAATGTTGCCGTAGCTGTCGTTGACACGGTGATCCGTCACACGATCTTGCGGGAAATTATACGTTCGGATCTTCTCCGAACGATCGCCCGTGCCGACTTGGCTGCGGCGCAGCGAACCCATCGCTTCTTCTTTCTCGCGCTGCTGACGCTCGTAGAGCATCGCCCGCAGCATTTGCATCGCCTTTTCGCGATTCTGCGTTTGCGAGCGTTCTTGCTGTGAAGCGACGATGATGCCGCTCGGCACGTGCGTAATGCGGATCGCCGACTCGGTCTTATTGACGTATTGACCGCCCGCGCCCGACGCTTTATAGGTGTCGATTTGCAAATCCGAGGGTTTGATCTCGATGTCCACGTCCTCATCGACTTCCGGGAGAACCGCAACGGTCGCGGTCGACGTGTGGATGCGTCCCTGCGCTTCCGTAGCCGGAACGCGCTGCACGCGATGCACGCCGGATTCGTGCTTGAACCAGCGATACGGCGACTCGCCCTTGATGCCGAACACGATTTCTTTGTAACCGCCGGCATCGCTCTCGTTTTCCGACACCAGCTCGACGCGCATACCGCGCGACTCCGCATATCGCATGTACATGCGAGCGAGATCGCCAGCGAAGATCGCGGCTTCGTCGCCACCCGCCCCGGCCCGAATCTCGATGAAGACGTCCTTCGAATCGCTGGGATCCTTGGGGACCATGAGCACG
>JASHZC010000297.1 GCA_030042755.1 Vulcanimicrobiota bacterium
ACGGCAGTCAGCATCGGTCCAAGTTCGCGGACCGAACCGTACGTAACGGCGCCTCCAACGAGACTGCCGACACCATACGAAACCGCTTCGTTGGCCGATTCGAGCGAGATCACCATGCCGGTAAACAGCGACGTCAGCAGCACGATCGAGAGCGACTGAAAGCCTAGAAAATAGCACTGGTTGATCGTCTCGATGAACCGGATGCGCATTCGCGCGAAGAAACCTGCCGACTCGCCGGCGAGCGCGACGATACCGCCGGTGTACTCGAGAAAGTCCAGCGTCGCGCGCCCGACGCGATCGAGCATCTTCACGCGGGAGGGGCGCCCACGGTATCAAGCTCGGAAAGAATGCCTTGCGTCGCCTCGATCCGCTTCACCGCGACGCCACGTTCGGCTGCGAGATTGAAATGCACCTGGTTCACGTGCTCGAGGCGACGATCGACGTCGCGCAGGTGCTCGCGTGCTTCGCGCTCGAAGCCCGTAAAATAGCGTCGCACGGCCGAGAGATAGTTTCGGCGCTGTGCGGCGTCGACGAGGCCGTTGGCGAGCGCATCCGCAACGTCGTCTTGTGCCTTGCGCATCGAGCGATCGGTAATGTGAAACGTACCGACACGCGCAACCAATGCGGCAAAACGTTCGTCAGACACGCACGGCCCCGACGGCTACGCGTTGATACTCGAATAGCTCCCGAATGCCGCCCTCGGCCAGCGCCAGCAGCCGATCGAGTTGCGCGCGATCGAACGGAGCAGCCTCGGCCGTGCCTTGCAGTTCGACGAACGTGCCCGCATCGGTCATAAACACGTTCATGTCGGTGTGCGCGCTCGAGTCCTCGTCGTAGGCGAGATCCAGCATCGGTATTCCGTTCACGATGCCGACGCTGGTAGCCGCGACCATTCCAGTGAGCGGCCACCGGCTGCCTTGCAAATCCGGGACGCCTCGCAATGCCAAAGCGAGCGCCACGTACGCGCCCGTGACCGAAGCGGTACGCGTCCCGCCGTCGGCTTGCAATACGTCGCAGTCAATCCACACGGTGCGTTCGCCTAACTTCGCGGTGTCGGTCACGGCGCGCAATGCGCGCCCGATGATCCGCTGGATTTCATGCGTGCGCCCGCCGACTCGGCCCTTTGCCGACTCGCGCTGCGTACGTTCTTGGGTGGCGCGCGGCAACATTGCATACTCGGCGCTGACCCATCCGACGCCTTTCCCCTTGAGCCACTGCGGTACGCGTTCCTCGATCGTCGCCGCGCAGAGTACGCGTGTATTCCCGACACCGATCAATGCGCTGCCCTCGGCGTACTTCATGAACCCCGGCTCGATGGTCACCGGGCGCAGTTCGTCGGGGCGGCGGCCGTCGGAGCGCGTCATGGACGCCTATTCGACCGTGACGGTTTTCGCAAGGTTGCGCGGCTGGTCGACGTCTTTTCCTTCGATGTCGGCGATGTGGTACGCCAGCAACTGGAGTGGAATGATGTTGACGATTGGTGAGAGCACTTCATCAACTTTTGGAACCCAGAAGACGTGATCGGCGATTTCTGCAGCTTCTTCATCTCCGCGATTGGCAACAAGAACGATCGGTGCCTCGCGCGCTTTCGATTCCATCACGTTCGAGAGAATCTTCTCCCGGATTCGGCCGTCGGTCACGATGCCGATCACCGGTGTTTCCGCATCGAGAAGCGCTATTGGGCCGTGTTTCATCTCGCCGGCGGCGTAGCCCTCGGCATGGATGTAGCTGATTTCCTTGAGCTTGAGAGCGCCCTCCAGCGCGGTCGGATAGTTGATGTAGCGTCCGATGAACAGGCAATTACGCATCTTGCGGATCCGGCGCGCCGTTTCTCGGATATAGTCCGAGGTGTTGAGGACCACATCGACGCTCGCGGGGAGCAGCTTCGTATTTTCCGCGATTTGCGCCAGGCGGCGCGGCTCGACCGTCCCGCGCACCGTCGCGAGGTAGAGCGCAAAAAGGGTCATCGCGGTCACTTGTGAGACGTAGGTTTTGGTTGCGGCGACGCCGATCTCGGGTCCACCACGCGTGTAAAGCGTGCCGGCGGCGATACGCGTAAGGTGCGAGCCGACCACGTTGCAAATGCCCAGGATCGAGCTGCCGGCATTCTTAGCGATACGCACGGCTTCTATCGTGTCGGCCGTTTCGCCCGACTGTGACATCGCAATGACCAGCGCAGTCGGATCGATGACGGGATCGCCGTAACGAAATTCGCTCGCCAGCTCCATCTCGACCGGCAACTTGACGAGGGAACGGAGGAGATACATTCCTACCATTCCCGCGTGATAAGCCGTGCCGCATCCGGTAATCGCAATCTTCGAAATGGCGCGCAAGCGCTCGTCGGTAATCGTTCCGAGCTCTTGGCTCAGATCGACGGACATGCTTTCATCGATGCGTCCGCTCAGCGTTTCTTTGATGACGGTCGGCTGCTCGAAGATCTCCTTGAGCATGAAGTGCTTGTAGCCGCTCTTCTCAGCCGACGCGGCGTCCCACGTCACGTTGATAACGTCGCGCACGATGGGCGTGCCGTCGTACCGCGAGAGACGGTACCCGCCGCGCTCGACGATCGCCATCTCGCCTTCCTGGAGAATGATCTCGCGACGCGTGTACGGTAAGATTGCCGGCGTATCGGAAGCGACGTACATTTCGCCTTCGCCGATGCCGATGACCAGTGGACTCGCCCCGTTCCGTGCAAAGATCAAGCGCTCCGGATCGTTGCTCGAAATCACGCCGAGCGCGTACGCGCCGCGCACGTCGGCAAGCGTTTTACGCACGGCGAGTTCGAGATCGCCCTCGTCGTGCATCTCGATGAGATGCGCGAGCACTTCGGTATCGGTTTCGCTGCGGAAGACGTGACCGAATTCGATCAGCTTCGCACGGAGCGGAGCGTAGTTTTCAATGATGCCGTTATGCACCACCGCAATGCGACCGCTGCAGTCCATGTGTGGGTGCGCGTTGGCGTCGTTCGGTCGCCCGTGCGTTGCCCACCGCGTGTGGCCCACACCCACGGTGCCGTGCAAGTTCTCGCCGTTGCGCAAACGCTCGGCGAGGCGCGAGAGCTTCCCCTCGGCCTTGCTTCCGGTCAGCGCACCGCTTGCATCGATGACCGCGATGCCGGCGCTGTCATATCCGCGATATTCGAGTCGCGCAAGCGAATCGAGAATGATCGGAACGCTGTCCCGTTCGCCGATATACCCTACGATGCCGCACACCAGGATTCACCTACGATGAATCCGTGACGTTTGCCCCTAGGGGGCAAGCCGTACCACGGGAGCACACGGTTATTTTATGCCTTCCTTGGTCCTGTGGTAACGAATCTGACCCTCTGCGATCTCGTCGAGCGCGATCGAGACGGGCTTATTCGGATTGATCTCCTCTTTGTCGACCAACGGTTCGCTGGCGAAATATTCGCGCCGGTCCGACGGCGGTAGCTGCTGGACGCGAATCCAGTTGTTCAGCTGGCGCGCGCGCTTGGTGACGATGTTTACGAGGCTGAACTTCGAATCGGCGTGCCGTAGCAGCGCGTCGAGATCCCCGAAAACGGTCTTACTCAACATGGTACTCCTGATGGGTTGTGGTTACGTATGCTCGACATCTGCGAGCGAATCGTCGCTGTAGCGGTGAATCCGGAATCGCTCCGCTTGCACGATGGTCTGCAGGTCGGCAGTGGCCTGCTCCGGGTTTCCCTGTTCGTTGGTCACGATGTAGTCGAACTGCCGTATCGACTTCATCTCCTGATGCGCGATCTCGAGCCTTCGCGCGATCTCTTCGTTCGTTTCCGTCCGGCGAGCCAACAGCCGTTCGCGCAACTGCGAAAAGCGGTCGGGTACCAAAAAGATTAACACGGCATCGGGGTAGGCGGCTTTGACCGCCAGCGCCCCGCTGACTTCGGGCTTCATGATCAGATCGTAGCCCGCGGCAACCGTGGCCTCCACGAAATCCCGCGGCGTGCCGTACAAATTGCCGTTGTACGCGCGCCATTCCAGGAACCCGTCCGCTGCTTGGCGCGCCTCAAAGGCTTCCCGGGTCATGAAGAAATAATGCTCGCCTTCACGTTCCCCGGGCCGTGGGGATCGAGTCGTCGCCGAAACTGAATACTGCAGCCGCGGCAACCGAGCCCGCAATGCATCGACCAGGGTATCCTTGCCGGCGCCCGACGGGCCGGAGACGACGAACAAGAGTCCCGGGCCGGTGATCACTCGAACTCCTCTGACGCAAAGCCAGATGAGTTCCCAGCTAACGGGGGGGACACCTGGTTCATGTCGCTATCCTTAGCCTCCATCTTAGCCGAGAGCGCTATGCGCCACGGCGGGCGCGCCGCCCTCGTTTCGGGCTCTGAAACCATCTCCTACGAGCGCCTTTGGGAAGAAGCGCGGCGCTACGGGGCCCGCCTTCGTGCCATGGGCGTTGGCCCCGGCGACCGGGTGGCCATCCTTATGCTCAACTCGCCCGACTTTCCACGCGCGTATTATGGGACGCTTGCGATCGGCGGGGTGGTCGTCCCAATCCATGCCCTCCTAACCCCCGAGGAAATCGCGTACATCCTCACCGATTCCGGCGCGAAGGTCCTGGTTTGCGCGGGTCCGCTCGTAGCCAACGGAACCGCAGGCGCGGCCGCTGCAGGCGTGACGGTCTTGGAAGCCGCCGGCTTGCCCGGCGACGACCCCATCGAAGCGCTGGTTCAGCGCGAGCCCGAGGACGATGCCGTCATTCTCTATACGAGCGGTACGACGGGCCGCCCCAAAGGCGCCGTCCTCTCGCAGAACAACATCGTCCTGAACGCATCGGTCTGCGCGAGCGATCTCTTCGATCTCGTTACCGAAGACGTGATGCTCGTCGCGCTTCCGCTCTTCCACGCGTTCGGCCAAACGGTCGTACTCAACGCGGGATTCCGAGTCGGCGCTACGCTGGTACTGATGGCGCGCTTCGATGCGGCGATCGCGCTCGATGCGATGATCGCGCACGGCGTGACCGTCTTCGCCGGCGTTCCGACGATGTACATCGCGCTGCTCGAGGCCGGCAAGTCACGGCCCGAACGTCCGCCGCTGCGGGTCGCGCTGGCCGGCGGTGCGTCGCTCCCACTCGCCGTGCTCGAGGCGTTCGAGTCCGATTTCAACGTCCCGATCTACGAAGGATACGGTTTGTCCGAAACCTCGCCGGTCGCATCGTTCAATCAGAACGTGTTTGGGCGTAAGCCCGGAACGGTCGGTTGTGGAATCTGGGGCGTCGATTTGGAAATCGCCAAAGCCGAGGTCGACGATCGTATCGAATTTCTGCCCAGAGGAGAGCTCGGCGAGATCGTGATCCGCGGACATTGCGTCTTCAAGGGGTATCTGAACAAACCGGAGGCGACGCGCGCGGCGATTGTCGACGGCTGGTTCCGTTCGGGTGATCTCGGGACGAAAGACGCCGATGGATTCATAACCATCGTCGACCGAAAGAAAGACATGATCTTACGCGGCGGCTTTAACGTTTATCCGCGCGAGGTCGAAGAAGTGTTGATGCGCCATCCGGCCGTGAAGCAAGTTGCCGTCGTCGGCATTCCACACGAGCGACACGGCGAAGAGGTGGTCGCCGTCATCGTGCGCAGTGACGAAGGCGGAACGATCACCGACGAGGCGATCATCGCGTGGTCGCAGGAACATCTCGCTCGGTACAAGTACCCGCGGCACGTGCATTTCATCGAAGCCATGCCGCTTGGGCCGAGCGGAAAGGTACTCAAACGCGAACTGCGTGACCGCTTTGGAGCGCCTGCGCACCGATCCTGAGCTGATCGCTCGACTCGCTGCCGAGATCGACGAACGCTTTCGAGGATCCAGGATACGTGACGTGGGTCGTTTACCCGACCAACGCGTCGCGCTCGTGTTGTGGTCGCGTGGACGCGATTACACGCTTTGCATCGATGTCTTCGGGACACCGCCGCTCGTAACGCTTGAGGATCACGCGCTGCCGGTCGAGAACGAGCCCGGATTCATTCGAGCGACCGGCACGGCGCTGCGCCAGAGCACCTTGGTAGCCGCCCGCGCACGCAAAGGCGACCGGCTCCTGCGGCTTACGTTCGGAACCCGTTCACGCTTTGGCGTCTCCGATGAAAGCGATCTCTACATCGAGCTCGTGCCGCGCTTTGGGAATGTGATCTTGGTTCGCAACGAGCGCATCGTCGCCGCGCTCAAGGAATTCACGCTCGCGCAGAATCCGGCGCGCGCTATCGAAGCCGGCGGGATCTACCAGCTTCCGCCGCTCGTCGCGCGAACCGCTTCTTCCGCCGACGCGATATCCCGCGACGCAAGCGTGCTCGATACCTTCACGGCGTATCGCGATACGCGCGCGCAGGCCGGGGAACATCGACGCAGCGATGACCGACGGCGCGCTCTGCTCAAACGGCTCGACGACCGCGAACGCAAGATTCGCAGCGAACTCGAGGCCGTGCGCGCAAAACAAATCGCAGCAGCGGGACGCACGGCCCTACGAGAGCGGGCCGAAGCGATCTACGGTCGTTTGCACGAGTTGGATCCAAGCGAGCGCGAAGCATCCAAAGACGAAGCCGCCTCGCTCTTTGCGCGATACAAAAAGCTCGGCGCATCGTCAGTGCACCTGCAACAGCGCGAAGAACGGCTCCGTGGAAACCTCGCAGCGGTCGAGCAATTGC
>JASHZC010000298.1 GCA_030042755.1 Vulcanimicrobiota bacterium
TGTGAACGCTGGGCGACCGATGCGCTGACCTCAACGATTTCTCGTGGCACGTTGAATCGAATGATGCGAAAGCTGCATCGCACGTACAACGTTCCCGCGGTCTACGACGCGGAGCTCGACGAAGGCGTGCGCGCACTCGAATCTGCCTTAGCAGGTGTGCCGGGCGATCGCTACCCACTCGCTGCAAACGAAGGCGCCTGGCCTGCGCTTGAATCGCTGCGGGGCGCGCTGTATAAGCTTGAGAACTGGCTCTATGCCAACTGGCATTCCGCGCTAAAGAGCCGCCTCGATCCTTCGACTGGCTCAGGAGAAGCCGAAGCCGAACGCCGGCGCGATCTAGCCATGCGCGCGATTCTCGCGCACCAGTCGGCGATCGATCGCGCGCAGTTGTCGGCCGACGAGGCAATCGCGTGGGTAGAGCGCGACGATCGTGACGGGCGCTATGAGGTCAACTGCGCTCCATTCGATGTTGCCGAGTTCCTTCGCGCGACACTCTTCCAGCGCACGCAAAGCGTCGTGCTTACGAGCGCTACGCTTTCGACGACCCTTCGACAGGCTCAGGGTGACACGGTTGAGGCTCAGGGTGACACAGTTGAGGCTCAGGGTGACACAGTGGGAGACTTTTCGTTCTTGCGGAGGTCACTTGGCATCGAAGACGCGCAAGAATTGGTCGCTCCGTCGCCGTTCGACTACGATCGACAGGCGCGTTTCTACATTGCTCCGCCCAACGTCAATCCGAAGGCGATGGACTTTGCCCGCAAGGCCGCGCCGATCGTCGAGGAGTGCCTCGACCGCTGCCGCGGCCGCGCGTTCGTCCTGTTCACGTCGTACGCGCGCCTCCGCGAGGTCTACGCGCTCGTTCGGGAGCGCATGCCGTTTCCGGTAAAATTGCAGGGCGAACTGCCACGCGCGCACTTGTTGCAGTGGTTCCGTACCACTCCCAACGCCGTGCTCTTCGCGACCGGCACGTTCTGGGAAGGCATCGACGTTGCGGGCGACGCGCTTTCGTGCGTCATCATCGACCGCCTGCCCTTCCCGTCGCCTAGCGATCCGCTCGTGGCTGCGCGCGTGCGCTCTCTCGAGTCCCGCGGCCTTGACGGATTCGAATACTATATGATTCCAGCTGCAATCGTGCGATTGCGGCAGGGCTTCGGACGTTTGATCCGCACTACGACCGACACGGGTGTCATCGCGCTGCTCGACGGTCGCGCGGTATCGACTCGGTACGGTGAAACGATTCTGCGCGCGCTGCCGCCGGCGCGCCGCATTACCCATCTCGACGAACTGACGGAGTTCTTTTCTTGAAAAACCGCTGGATGTGCGCGACGCTTACCATCGCGCTCGCTACTGCAAGCCTTCCGCAAGCTGCGTTCGCATGGGGTGCTACCGGTCACACGATGATCGATCGCCTCGCGGCAGAGCGGTTGCCGGAATCGCTGCCGGCATTTGTTCGTTCGGCGGATGCAACCGACGAAATCGCGGAGCTCGGACCGGAAGAAGACCGCATAAAGGATGCCGGGACGTCGTGGGACGAGGACAACGATCCGGCGCACTATCTCGACGTCGGCGACGACGGGACCGTTGCGGGCGTCGTGCATCTCGATGCGTTGCCAAAGGACATGGAAGCCTACGCGCGAGCCCTCGAAGAGGCCGGCACCGATCCGTATCGCACGGGCTACCTTCCGTATGCAATCATGGATGGCTTCGAGCGCGTCCGTAAGGATTTCGCGATATGGCGCGTCGACGATTACCTCGCATCCCACGCGACGACGCCCGCGGCACGTGCCGCATTTGCGCGAGACCGCGCGTTGCGAGAAACACTGACGCTGCGCGACATCGGCGATTGGGGGCACTTCGTGGGCGATGGAAGCCAACCGCTGCACGTAACGATCCATTACAACGGCTGGGGCGAGTATCCGAATCCGCACAACTACACGACGAAGCACATCCATTCGTACTTCGAAAGCGACTTTGTCGATCGGTATTCGAAGATCGACGACGTGCGCGCGCTGATCCCGATGTACAAGTTGATGGTGCCCGAGCATCTGCTCTCTCAAGACGACATCGCGAGCATGGTCGGACAGTATCTCGCGGAGACTGCAAAGCAGGTCGAGCCGCTGTATCAGCTGTACGCCGCGAATGAGTTCCAGAACGGCTCGGCGGCCGCCATAAAATTCACGGACGAGCAGCTCGCACGCGGCGCAGGCATGCTGCGCAACATGATCTTCTTCGCGTGGGAAGACAGCCTCAACGCAAGCGTAGGATACCCCGAGGTCCCCGTGCGGGACGTCCTTTCCGGCAAGGTCGCCCCGATCGCACCAAACCAGACGCAATAGATCATCCGGGGACATCCGGGAAGCGTATCAATTGCGAAGGAGATCGAACGCGATGCGCTTTGCTGTTGCACTACTCGCGGCCCTGTTGGCCGCTGCTCCGGCTATGGCCAACGACATGGCCTCACCTAAGCCCAGCCACTCGCCGATGCACTCGATGAGCTCGATGCATTCATCCTCGATGAAAAGCTCTTCAATGAAGAAGAACTCCTCGATGAAGAAGAGTTCTTCCATGGAAGGGTCGTCGATGAAGAACTCTCACATGATGAGCTCTCCTAAGCCGAAGTCGACGATGAAGCCGTAATCGGCGTTACTCTATCTGGCCGAACTGCTTGATATCCTCGGGGCCTTCGCGCGTTACACGTTTTTCGGCACCTTGGACTTGAACGCGAATCGTTTCGACGACGTCGGGGTTGGCTAAAGTCGTGATATCCCCCGTATCCATGTTGTTTGAAATCGCAGCCAGGACGCGACGCATGATCTTGCCCGATCGCGTCTTGGGCATGTCCGGTACGATGCGCACTTCCTTGGGGCGTGCAATCTTGCCGATCATCGTTTCGACCGCTTGGACGACTTTGCGCGGAATGTCGGGGGTTGCTTCGATTCCCGGCTTGAGCGAAACGTAGACTTCCGGGGCGCGCCCGCGAATCTCGTCAACGATAGGAACGACCGCGGCTTCTGCCACTTCGTCAACGGTGAGGCAAGCGGATTCAATCTCTTTCGTGCCGAGACGATGGCCGGCGACGTTGATGACGTCATCGACGCGGCCCAGAATACGGAAGTAGCCATCCTCGGCCAGCAATGCTCCGTCGCCGGCGAAGTATGGCCAGTCGCGCCAATCTTTGCTTTCCGGATTCCTGCAGTATTTCTGGTAGTACGTCTTTATCATGCGGTCCGGATCGCCCCAGATCGTCTGCATGATTCCCGGCCACGGATTGAGGATACAGATATTGCCTGCGCGGCTCGAACCGGCGGGCAGCTCTTTGCCTTGCTCGTCGTAGATGACGGGAAAGATCCCGGGCATGCCGGGACCGGCACTGCCGGGCTTCATCCGATCGAGCGCCGGAATGGTGCTGCACAGGAAGCCGCCGTTCTCGGTTTGCCACCACGTGTCGACGATCACCGCTTCGCCTTTACCGACGACGTGATAATACCAGCGCCAAACCTCGGGCTCGATCGGCTCGCCAACCGTCGTCATGTGTTTGAAGTGATAGTCGTACTTCTCGGGCTCCTTCGGACCCGTGCGCCGAAGCATGCGTATCGCCGTAGGTGACGTGTGGAAGATATTGACGTCGAGCTGCTGCGCGATCCGCCACGGCCGGCCGGGGTCGGGATAGGTTGGGACACCTTCGTACACGACGGTCGTTGCGGCGACTGACAATGGTCCGTAGACAATGTAGGAGTGACCGGTGATCCATCCGATATCGGCCATGCACCAGTAGACGTCTTCTGGATGTATATCTTGGATATACTTTGACGTCCCGGCCACGTACGACAGATAGCCGCCGGTGCCGTGCTGGCAACCCTTCGGCTTGCCCGTCGTGCCGCTCGAATACATGAGGAACAGCGGCGCGGTGGAGTCCATGGAAAGCGGCGCAACTTTCTGCCCTCGGTAATCTGCGAGCAGATCGTTCACGAAATGGTCGCGGCCGGCAACCATCGCCGTCGGCGATGAGTAGCGGTCGCGAAACCGCTTCCACACAAGCACTTTGTCGACTTTTTGTCCGTCTTTGGCTGCGGCCTCGACGGCGATATCTGCGTTTGCTTTGTGATCGATCAGCTTGCCGCTTCGATAGTAGGCGTCCATGGTGATCAACACGCGACTGCCCGAATCCGAGATTCGGGTACCGCACGCCTCGCCGCTAAACCCGCCGAAGACTTCGGAATGAACCACGCCGATCCGCGCACACGCCAGCATCGTAATCGGCAGTTCGGGCACCATCGGCATGTGCAGCGTCACGCGATCGCCGGGCTTGAGTCCCACAAAATCCTGAAGCAGCGCGGCCATCTCATTGACCCGAACGTAGAGTTCTTGATAGGTCAGGGGCTCGATCGGCGCGTCTTCGGGCTCTGGAACGAAGATGATCGCGGCTTTGTTCTTGTACTTAGCAAGATGGCGATCGACGCAGTTCGCGGAAGCGTTGAGCTTTCCACCGACAAACCATTTCCAAAACGGCGGCGTGCTCGTATCGAGCGTCGTGTGCCAATAGCGATCCCACGTTAGCAGCTCGGCATACTCCCGAAAACATTCTGGGAAATTGTCAATCGCAAATCGCTCTCGGATCGCTGGGTCGGTCAGATTCGCTTGCCGGATAAAGCTCGGGTTGGGGGTGTAATAATCTTCCTCTTTCCAGTGAACTGCGATCTCGGCTTCTGGGACCTCGAGAGCGGGCTTGCTTGCGACTTCCATTACGTGGGCCTCCGTCTGCTTAGATGCGGATGTGCTTGTCAATCTTGTATGCGCTTGTACGTGCGAGTTCACCGGGGGTCATTGGAAATGCCTGCCGAAAACGTGCAAGCAGAATGTTGTTTGCCGCGTTTGTGCTTGCCACCGTGACGGCTCTTGCCAACGTTCACGAGCACGCGCCACCACCGGATTTCAGTTTCCCAGGCGCTAAGGGGACGCAGCACCTATCGGATTTGCGCGGCAAGGTCGTCGTATTAAATTTTTGGGCGACGTGGTGCAAGCCATGCACGGACGAGTTGAACGACTTCGTGCGCGCCGAGCAGACGTACGGTGCGCGCATTGACCTCATGACGATCTCGTCGCAGCCTCACGACGTTGCGGCGAGCTATCTGCGCCTATGGGAGATCAAGCTGCCCGTCATTGAAGATCTCGACGGGTCGATCTCCAAAGCGTACGACACGCCGCCGATACCTTTAACGGTGGTGGTAGATCCAACGGGAAACGTTTCGTACATCTCCATCGGCGAGCTTTCGTGGGACGAGCTGCGCACCGCCATCGATCGCGCTCTTGCGACCCCTACCGCTGGCACTCCGGGCTCCGGAGTGCTAAGATAACGGGCTATGAAGGGCGAGGGCGGGCTGGATAAGCGGAAAGCCTACATCCTGGCGACGGTCGTCTACGAGTACATCGCAACGGCCGAGCCGGTCGGATCGAACACGCTTACTCAGAAGTACAACTTGGGCGTGAGCTCCGCTACGGTGCGCAACGAGCTTGCCGAGCTCGAGGCCTCCGGGTATCTCGTTCAGCCTCACACCTCGGCCGGACGCGTACCGTCCGACGCCGGCTACCGCACCTACGTTGACGAGCTGATGCAGCCGGAGGCGCTGGCCCCCGAGGATCGCCGCCGCATCCGCGACGACTTGCGCGAAGCAAGCCGCGAGCTCGACGATGTGATCGAAAGCGCGACGCGCCTGCTCGGCCGGCTCTCGAACAACCTTGCTTTCGTGACGAAGCCTCAGCCCGATACGCACACCTTCCGTCACATTCAATTGATTTGGCTCTCGCCGCGAACCGGCGTTGCCGTCGTCGTGACGTCGATC
>JASHZC010000299.1 GCA_030042755.1 Vulcanimicrobiota bacterium
CACTGCTCGATGTTCGAAGCGATCCATGGATCGGCACCGCGACGCGCCGGCCAAAATCTCGCTAACCCTTCGGGGCTGCTGCACGGTTCCATCTTGATGCTCGTTCACATCGGACAGGGCGAAGTCGCGGAAAGCGTGCACAATGCGTGGCTTCGAACGATCGAAGACGGCGTGCATACGTACGACATCTTCAAGGAGGGCATTTCGAAGCAAAAAGTCGGGACGAAAGAGTTCGGCGACGCCGTGATCGCGCGTTTGGGACAGAAACCGCGACAGCTTAAGGCGGTTGAATATGCAAAAGACGAGCAGATGAACCTCGCGATTCGCCCTGCCGGCAAACCGCCGATGAAGCTGCGTGTAGGCGTCGACCTGTTCATCGATCGCCGTGACGGAAACCCCGATCAAATCGCCGCGGTGATGCAGAAATTCAACGTTCCCGGCGCCAAGCTCACCGTAATCAGCAACCGCGGCACCAAGGTATGGCCCAACGGAAATCCCGACACCTATTGGAGCGATCACTGGTCGTGCCGCTTCGAACCCGATGGGGACGCGCTCTTCTCCTCGGAGCACGTCATCAAGCTGCTCGAAGCCGCCGATAAAGCGGGCCTCGACGTGATCAAGACCGAGGGACTTTTCACGTTCAACGGCGAGCGAGGGTACTCGTTGGCGCAGGGGCAGTAGCACCAAGGCACCAAGCGGCTGAACCCAGGAGCCGCCTGGTACGATATCTATACTATGCTGCATCGGGTTGTGGTTGTGGCGCTCAGCCTCGTTTTGGTACTTACCTCTTGGCCGGCAACGGCACGCGCCGCCGGCCCTGCGCCTGCCGACGAATACTTCGGCCCTTTCAAAGAAAGCGTGCTCGAGATTCGCAATCGCTTGATGGCGTTCGAACGCGACGCGACATGGGATCTTCGCCGCCACGTTCGCGCGATCGACAGCCTCGAGGTAACGATCGAGGATTGGTACCGGCACTATCCGCGCGATCCGTGGGTTCGCGGCTTCGCGTCGCGATTGGTTCGCGTCTACGGTCGCGCGCACGCGTTACGCGATCGGCATTGTGCCGGCGCTCGACGGATCGCTCGGATGCGCTAGCCGGCGCTCCGAAGTAATGCGTATCGTCAGCCTATTGCCCAGCGCAACCGAGATTCTTTTCGGAATCGGAGCGGGAACCGACGTCGTCGGCGTGACGCACGAATGCGATTTTCCACAGGAAGCAGCGAAGCTGCCGCACGTAACATCATCTGCGCTACCGCGCGTTACTTCTTCTGCGGAAATCGATCGTCACGTGCGACGCAGCCTGCACGAAGGATCGAGTCTCTACTTCCTCGACTCCGATTTGCTCGAACGGCTGGAACCAGACCTGATCCTCACGCAAGAGCTCTGCGCCGTCTGCGCCGTGTCTTATGAGATCGTTCATCGCGCCGTGCGGCGCATGCGCGGCGATCCGCGACTCGTCTCACTCGAGCCTTCCTCGCTCGACGACGTTTTCGCCACGATTACCTACATGGGTGAGCTGACCGGCCGCGAAAACGGCGCGTCGTCGCTGCTGGAGACGCTACGCGCTCGCGTAGCGTCGCTGCAATCGCGCTCCGACGAACGCGTCGAACGGCCTCGCGTACTGGTGCTCGAGTGGACCGACCCGCCGATGAGCGGCGGCCACTGGACGCCGGGTCTCGTCGAACTGGCCGGAGGCGTTCCCGTGCTCGGAAATCCCGGCGCAAATTCGCAAACGCTCGAATGGAATGCGATCGCAGCTGCCGATCCCGATGCGATCGTCGTCGGCCCATGCGGTTTCGATTTGGCCCGCACGCGAAGCGCCATTGCCGATCTTACGAACAATGAGATATGGAACAACCTGCGCGCCGTTCGGGAGGAACGCGTGCATGCGATCGACGGCAACGCCTATCTCAATAGGCCCGGCCCGCGGCTCGTCGACACGGTCGAAATCATCGCAGACGCTATCGCATGAGATACGGTAGCGATACCAGGACCGCAACCTCAGCTACGACCACGATCGCGCCGTAAACGTCGCCGACGAGCCCACCGCCAAGACGCCGCGCCGCCCACCACCCGAGAACTACCGCAATCGCCGGCGCTATCGCGCATGCGACGAGTACGGCCGGCGAAATCCAAACTGCGAGCACGGCTATTCCAATGGCGAGAATCGCAAAGATCGCCGCGTTCGGTCGGCTCTCGAATGCGCGCGTAGGCACGCCGGCGCGTCCGTAAGGAAAAATCCACGCGTTCACGACGCCGGAAGCACGCGCGAGCGATCCACTGAACGCGAGTTCGAGCGGCAGACGATGCGGATCGAGCGCCGCGAGTGCCGCGATCCAGCACGCAGACAGCATCGCCATGCCGACCACCGCGAACGTTCCGTGACGCGGATCGCGCAGGATCTCCAATCGCCGTTCTGCGTCGGCCGTCGCAAGCAGCGCATCGCACGAATCGAGGAATCCATCAACGTGGATTGCACCCGTGAGTGCAATACACGCGATCCAGGCTGAAATCGCCGTCGCGACGGGTGCGTGCGTGAGGTGCCACGCAAGAAGGCCCACCGCCCCACCGGCTGCTCCAACAACGGCGCCGACGAGCGGCAGAAATGAGAGCGCCAATGCGTCCGGTCCCGCATCGCGAGACGCCCCAAGAGGGATTACGGTGAAATAGGAAAACGCGGCGGCCGCAGCGGCCAGCGCTCGCTTCACGCTTCGATCGGTTCGCTTGCGGTTGAAACGCCCGCCTCCGCAAACGTTTTCATCTCGCGTACCATGCGCGCCGCTGCCTCGCATAGCGGCAGCGCAAGCGCCGCCCCGCTGCCTTCGCCGAGCCGGAGATCCAGATCGAAGAGCGGCACGAGGCCGAGATGACGCAATGCGATCGCGTGTCCGAGTTCGCGCGAACGATGCGATGCGATGCAGTATCCGATGGATTCCGGCGCGATCGCCGCGGCAACGAGCGCCGCCGCGGCGACGATAAATCCGTCGAGCACGATCGGGATGCGCCGCTGAGCGGAAGCCAGAATCGCACCTGCGAGGCCCAAGATCTCGTATCCGCCGAGTTCGCCGGCAATGTGATGCCAGTTTCGTTCGCGCACTCGCTCGAGCGCCGCACCCACCACCGCCAGCTTGCGGCGCAAGCCTTCGTCGTCGACCCCCGTGCCACGGCCGACGACATCTTCGGGCGCTGCGCCGCAGAACGCGCAAATCAACGCCGCGGCGCTGGTCGTATTTCCGATTCCCATGTCGCCGAGCGCGACGATCTGCGGATTCGCGCGCTCGACGATCGTTTCAATTGCCGTCATGCCGGCTTGCAGCGCGAGCTCGACGTCGCTCGCATCCATCGCCGCTGCGCGCGCGAAATTCCGCGTCCCGCGTCCCACGCAAAGTTCGAGCAATCGTTCGTGTTGCGGCAAGTCGCTCGCAACCCCGACATTTGCAACGAACACCTCCGCTCGCGCCGCGCGCGCAAACGCGTTGATCGCCGCAAAACCGCCGAGAAACGCTCCGACCATCTGCGGCGTCACCTCGCTCGGATACGCGCTGACGCCTTCGGCAGTCACTCCGTGATCGCCGGCCGCGACCAAAATGACCTTGCGCTCGTAAACGGGCGGCAAATCGCCGTGAATCGAGGCAAGACGCTCGGCAAGCTCCTCGATGC
>JASHZC010000300.1 GCA_030042755.1 Vulcanimicrobiota bacterium
TCTTCTTGGCCGTCGGCTTACTCTCGATACCCCCGACCATGCACTATTTGCGATTAGACAAAGCGGTGGGAGCGGACGGCGCCGTGAGCGTCGATGAGAGCCCGTACCGGCTTACGCGAACGCTGCTGGGCCTCGAAGCGCTGTTCTTCTCTGCATTCCGCTCTTAGCCACGTTGCTGACCCACGGCTACCAGTAGCGCCGCAGCAATACGTTCTATGGCTTGCGCATCGAGGCGCGAACCGGTGCGCACTCCTGCGCCGACGTGCACGTCGCGCACGCCCGTCGCGGCGACCAATCTCGTCACGTTTTCGAGCGTGATGCCTCCGGCCGCCAAAATATCCGGACCCGGGCGTTCGCAGAGTGTGCGCAGCATCTCGCGACCTTCCCACGCGGAGGCCGCTCCGCCGGCAGTCAGAACGCGCGTCACGCCCGGGACGTGGGCCAGCGTGTCGTAAGCGGCGAGCGGATCGCGCGCGTCATCGAACGCGCGGTGGAATGTCAGTCCAATGCCAGTCGCGGTGTATACCTGCGCAATCAAATCGACGTCGACGTCGCCGCGATCGTCGAGTCCACCGACGACGATCGCGGAGGCACCGAGTTCTGCAGCGCGACGCGCGTCTTGCGTAATTGTGGTGCGCACGTGCGCGGCGTAGTGGAATCCCTCGTCGTGGGGTCTCACAATCACGTGGACCGGGATCGTTACCGATTTGACGACTTGCTCGATCGTCGAGGGCGCGGGGGTAAGTCCCCCGCGCCCTTGTTCGGCAACCAGTTCGAGTTGTGTTGCACCGGCGCGCTCGGCGATGACCGCCTCCTGCGCGTCGGTCACAATGATCTCGAGCGTCATAGCACAAAACAAAGAGCGCGAAAGTGTCACAATGTGGCCTCACGTTCCGGTTAAGATCCATCCGACGTTTGCTTGAGTCAACGGCGAGCTCCTGGCGCCGCGTGCACGAGCCGTGTAGGGTTGCCGCGAAGGAGGCCCCTTCGCGAGCCGAGCGTCGGAGTGGGTTGTGCCGGCCAGCGCTTTCGGTTAGAATCCCGCAGTACCCCCGCGTTCCGGATTAGCTCAGTTGGTAGAGCAGCTGACTGTTAATCAGCGGGTCGCTGGTTCGAGTCCAGCATCCGGAGCCATATAAAACAAGAACCCCCACGTGTGTGGGGGTTCTTGTTTTACCCGACGCCGATCGTGGACGAGAACCGCCCTGAGCTTATCGAAGGGTGGCACGCGCAGGATGCGCGTGGGGATTTCCAGCGCCACGATGGCGCGGCGGGAAATCCATTCGAGTCCGGCATCCTTCGAAGGTGTTCAGTCCTTCAGTTCCACAAACATGACATGTGTGTTGGTGGTTCCGATGTTCTCACCGATGTGAACTTGGGCCGGCGACCATAGTGCCTTGTTAGCCTCGACAACTACGTCCCTAACGTCATCACCGATAGTCAGTCGACGCCGGGAATCAGAAAGCGTTAACAGGACGCTGTTAGGGTGATGATGCGGCTTTGTCTTTGCTCCGGGCGTATCGCGGAAGTCGAGAACTCGTACTCGATCATTCTCAAAGATTACTTTGTACTTGTCCGGATCGGTCACTGTCGGGTCTAGATCGGCCACGGCCATTGTATAGCCTCCTGTGGTCTTCAATTGCTCACGCATGTCCAACTGAACTGCGCTTGCGTACTCATATAGGTCTTCGCCTCAATGCGCTCGTAAAATCCGTATGGGTTGCCGTCGGCATCCGTTACGTATCCGACGAATTCGTAAAAAAGCGAGTCTTCCACGCGCGTGGCGATAACCGGCGGGAGATCTTTCGGTAGCGAGGTGATATTCGAGGCGTCGCGCGGAGCCGGACGCCACAGAGAGGCGCAGGCGGCGCCGACGGTATATTTCGTAAACGGGGTGAGATCGTAGAGCAAGCTCTGAAGCCCGTAGGCCTCGTCGTGCACGCAGATATAGGTGACTTGGACGGTCTTCGCTTCGGCGTACACGTTACCCCGCGGGAAAAGGACGGGCGTAGCACCCCCATCCGGACAAGGACTGATACCATCGCCCGATGGGACTCGCGGCCGGCGTCATGCCGGGTAGAATGGTTGCCGCGAAAGCCAATGTCCAAATCAGACGCGACTTTTGCACTGCGCGTCGCTTCGTTTCGTCGTCTGGCTCTTACTCCGCGGAAGACGTGCGAACAATGCGCCCGAAGGACGGCGATCGCAGCTGCACAAGCCGCCGTAATTTCGCGCTGCCAGTCAATCCCTTGCAGCGGCTTCGGAACGCGCGGGGACGCTCATATCGGTGGCGCGGCCGAGCCTTCCGCCAACGCCTGGTTGTTCGCCCATAACGCGCCGAGCCCGCTGCTTTCCATAAACTCCTTCGGATAGCGCTTCGCTAGCTTTTCGATCGTTCGATCCTGCCGAACGCGATAGACGAGATACTCGGCGTCGGTAAGGTATGGAAGTCCGGTACGGCGACGGAGCTCTTGTACAATCGGGAAGACTCGCGGCCAAAGCTCCACGACGAGGCCAATAGGCACGACCATCATTTCCTCATCGAGGATGCCGAGCTTGAACAACCGTGATACCGTCTGCAGCGCGGTCATGAGTTTGCCGACCCTGGCGTCGAGCTGCGGACTGAGTATTTTGTCCAAAACACGCGCGTCGGTGAAATCCATGTTACGTATGAAGGTGCGCGCTTCCACCATTTCAACTTGGTTTATCTCGCGCATCGTCTCCAAGTAGCATTCGAGCTGCGTCGCCAGCCGAAAGTGCCGGATCTGAACGAGCGCAGCAATCGATGCCACCGCAAGAACGACGGCACTCGCAATGGAGCCAACGGCGGCTAAGGAGTCCCATGTCATCGCGTGTTCCTCCGAAGTGCGAATAGTGTCGTAGTTCGAGCGGATCAGCTACCGAGCCTCGCCGCACGTTCGAAGCTGCACGCGATTTTAAGCCACGCGAGACATTCATTCTATCGCTGCCTGAGCGCGTTGCGCCAGGTCCGTTCGCTCCAACCGACGATGAAGTCAGCGGGTTGGTAGTCACCCCGGGCTAGACGTCGGCGAAGCGGTTGCACTCGGCAAAGCGGTTCCGGCCGGCGGTCGCGGTGTTGGCGGAGGCGTTGGTGTTGCCGTCGGTTCTACGGTCGGCGCCGGACGCGACGATGGCAAGAACGTCGCGCTCGGCGACGGTGACGGTGACGGTGTGACCTTCGTCGTTGGAGGAGGCGTCGCACTCGGCGACGGTGACGGTGACGGTGACGGTGACGGTGACGCTGTGATCTTCGTCGTTGGAGAAGCCGTCGCGCTGGGCGACGGTGACGGTGACGGCGTGACCTTCATCGTTGG
>JASHZC010000301.1 GCA_030042755.1 Vulcanimicrobiota bacterium
CCGCAGAGCGGAAGCGGCATTTGGTCGCGCGCGGGCGCGATCGTCGATCCCGACCCGTCGATGGATGGTCGCGTGTATGTTGCGACGGGCAACGGCGACTTCGACGCCAATCGCGGCGGTGAGGATTACGGAGACTCGGTCCTAGCAATCTCGCGGGACGGGTCGAAGCTCTTCGGCTATTACACCCCGGGAAACTACGCGGAGCTCGATCAGGAGGATATCGATCTCGGAACGGTTTCTCCCGTGTTGCTGCCGCGTGAGTCGGCGAGCCGCACGCCGCTTCTCGCCGTCCAGGGCGGCAAAGACGGAATACTGCGACTGCTCGATCGCCGGCACCTCGGTGGCGTCGACGGCGATGTGCAACGTGTCGATGCCGGGAGCCCGATTTTTGCCGCACCCGCCGTTTGGCGTGATGACCGAGGCGTAACGTGGGTGTATCTCGGACTGCGCAACGGCGTGCGCGCGTATCGGCTCGTTACCGACGCGAACGGCACGAGTCGGCTGGTCGACGGCTGGAGTGCGGACGTGGGAAACACGCGAGAAGGCACGTCGCCCGCAGTGAGCAACGGCGCCGTCTTCGTAGCAATGGATGGTGCAATCTATGCCCTCGACGCGCGGACGGGAGCGACGTTATGGAGCAGCGCGCAATCGAGTGCGGGATCGTCAATCGGTCAAACGCACTGGGAAAGCCCGGTCGTCGCCGGCGGATGGCTCTATTACGCGGACGAAAGCGCGCACCTGAGCGCCTACGGGCCCTAGTCGGAGAAGAGCGACTCCTGGACCGGGTCGTTGTCGTCCAGCACGTCGACGGAATCGTAGCGCGCGTCGTTGAGTCGCATCGACGCGGTTCGCGATTGCATTGCGGTAGAATCGTACGGGACGAGTAGTGCGCGCGCGTCGGTTGGGCTCATATCGTGCGGCGCGAGCCAGCGCTCGAGCGTGTCGTCGGCGAGGATGACCGGCATTCGGTCGTGCACTTGCGCGACGAGCGCGTTTGCCGGGCAGGTGATGATCGCGCAGTCACGGATCTTTCCCGGTCGCCAGATTCCGGCGAATGCGAAGACACGGCCGTCTTTGAGCGTGTAGTAAAACGGCTTGCGCCCGCGCCATTCGTAGAAGCCATCGGAGAAGATAATGCAGCGGAACGCCACGGGCCGGGCGGCGACCGTTTCGGCTCGCGCGTTGATTCGGCCCTCGATGCCCCAGTTCAGCAGCTCGACGCGGTCCGTTCCGTCGTTGACGACTCCCAACACGCCCTGTGCCGGTGCGACGTTGAAGCGGGGCAAACGATATTCGCTGAACTCCTCGAAACGATAGAGAGGGTATCGGGCACGGATGCGCTCGGGGTCGGTTAGGGTAAAACGTCCGCACATTTCAATTCGAGTTTGGTGCGACCACGAAGATTCACCTGGGAACCTTGACAAGGTTGATATCGTTCCGCCCGGGAGACGAAATGGAGAAGAGTGCGCTTCTAACGGACCTGTACGAGCTTGCGATGCTCGACGCGTACGATCGGTACCACATCGATTCTGAGGCGATCTTCGAGCTGTATTTCCGTTCGCTGCCGCCGCAACGCGGCTTTCTGATGGCAGCGGGGCTCCAGCAAGCCATTGAATTTCTCGAGGGGCTGCACTTTTCGCGTGACGATCTTGCGTTTCTGCGGGGCACCGGCCGCTTTCGCCACGAGTTCATCGAGCGGCTTGGCGAGTTGCGTTTTACCGGCGATGTCGACGCAATCGCCGAAGGAACCGTCGTCTTTGCCGACGAGCCGATCCTGCGCGTCACCGCATCGATGCCGCAAGCGCAATTCGTCGAGTCGCGACTCCTCAATCTCCTCCATTTTCAAACGCTCGTTGCGTCCAAGGCGGCTCGATTCGTGCTGGCTGCGCAGGGAAAGCGGCTCGTTGATTTTGGATTCCGACGAGCCCACGGAGCGGAAGCCGGCGTAATGGCCGCACGGGCGGCGTACATCGCAGGATTCGCCGGCACGGCGACGGTCGAAGCCGCGCGAGCGTTCGGCATCCCGCTGTTCGGCACGATGGCGCATTCGTTCATCGAAGCGTACGACGACGAAGCGGTAGCCTTCGAGCAATTTGCTCGCGCACGTCCGGACCACGTCGTCCTCCTCATCGATACCTACGATGTCGAGCGCGCTGCGCACCGCGTCGTCGAGGTTGCGCGGCGTGTGGCAAGCGACGGCATCAGCATCGCAGGCGTACGAATCGATAGCGGCGATCTGGTGATGCAGGCGCGCCTCGTGCGCGAGATTCTCGATCGCGGCGGTTTGAGCGCGACGACGATCTTCGTCAGCGGGGGACTCGATGAGTATAGCGTCTCTCGTTTCGTTGGCGAAGGAGCGCCGATCGACGGATTTGGTATCGGCACCAGTCTCACGACCTCGAGCGATGTGCCGGCGCTCGACTGCGGGTACAAACTCGTCGCGTACAACGGCGTTCCGCGCCGAAAACTTTCACCGGGCAAGGCGAATTGGGCCGGCGCAAAACAAGTCTGGCGCTCGTTTGGACCGGGCGGGCGCATGGCGCGCGATTTGGTCGCGCCCGCGAACGTCGCGTGCGAAGGAAAACCGTTGCTCGCGCCGGTGCTGCGCGCCGGCAGACGCGTTGCTCCGCCGTCCACGCTCGCCGATATACGCGAGCGCGCGCGTGAGAATCTTGCCGCGTTGCCCGAACGAATCGCCGCACTCGAGCCCGCCTCATATGACGTCGAGATCGATGCGGCGTTGCGCGCTCTTCGGGATGACATGTGAGGGAACCGGCGAACCGTTGTGCATGCGCGCGATGGTTTTGGAACGACCGGCGCCGGTCGAGAGTAATCCGTTGATGCTGCGCGACGTTGAGATTCCGGTTCCCGGAGATGACGAACTTTTGGTTCGCGTGCGCGCGTGCGGCGTTTGCAGAACCGATCTGCACTTAGCCGAAGGTGAACTACCGCCCAAACACGCTTCGATCGTTCCCGGACACGAGGTCGTGGGCGTCGTCGAGCGAGCCGGGGTAGAATGCCGGCGATTCAAGCCGGGCGATCGCGTAGGAATCGCATGGTTGCGTGAGACCGACGAAACGTGTCGCTATTGCAATCGCGGTCGCGAGAATCTTTGCCCGAATGCGCGCTTTACCGGCTGGGACCACAACGGGGGATACGCAGAATTTGCGACGGTTCGCGAATCGTACGCATACGCGATTCCTGACGCAATCGACGACATATCCGCAGCGCCGCTTCTGTGCGCAGGAATCATCGGCTATCGCGCAATCAAGCGCGCCGGCATCTCACCCGGCATGACCGTCGGTCTTTATGGCTTCGGCGGTTCCGCGCATCTGGCGCTGCAGGTCCTCAAGCACTGGAAGTGTCGCGTATTCGTCATGAGCCGCGGAGGGGTGCATCGAGAACTAGCGACCGAACTTGGCGCCGATTGGATCGGCGAGGCCACCGCGTTACCTCCCGCGCCGCTCGACGCGTCGATTCTCTTTGCCCCGGCGGGAGGTCTCGTGCCGCCCGCAATGCGCGCGCTCGATCGCGGCGGAATTCTCGCCATTGCGGGAATCTATCTCACCGACATCCCGCCGCTGCAGTACGAGCGGGACCTTTTTTACGAACGTGAGTTACGCAGCGTCACGGCGAACACGCGCGCCGACGGCGAAGAATTTCTTCGAATCGCGGGCCAGATTTCCATAGCTTCTATCACCGTTCCGATGCGGCTCGAAGAGGCGAACGATGCGCTTGCGATGCTCAAGCACGATCAGCTGCGCGGCGCCGCCGTGTTGACGATCACTCCACCAGCGTAGCGCGAACGCTGATTGGAACTGCGCGCAATGCGTTGCTGATCGGGCACGTTTCCTCCGCCTGCTTTGCATACGCCGCAAACTCGTCCGCCGAAACTCCCGGAACGATGCCGGCGATCGAAAGCTCGATGCTCGGAACCTTGTAGCCCTGGCCCTCTCGCACGAGAAAGACCGTTGCGGTCGTATCCAGCGACGACGGCGGATGACCGGCTCGCGTTAGTACGGCGCTGGTGGCCATCGTGAAGCATGCAGCGTGCGAGGCGGCGAGCAGCTCTTCGGGATTCGTGCCGGGATCGTTCGAAAATCGCGTTCCAAACGAATAGGGAGCCGAAACTTTTCCGCTCTCCGTGGTGATGTCTCCATGACCTCTGGCAACGTCTCCGACCCACCGCACCGAGGCAGTTCTAACGATCTCATCTTGTGCCATACGAATTAGATCTCCGCGAGTCTTCGTGCATTTAAGGAAATGACTGTGAGCAGGAGCGCGGCGGCGACCAGCGCGACGGCCATGCCGATCTTAAAGAGGAGCAGCGCACCCAGGAGCGCGCCCACAAACATGATGATAACCGAAAACGTGCGGCGCCACAGGCGCGTGTTTTGACCACCGACGATCGGCAAGTCCATCGCAATCCCCGTGATCGTCTGCGTCACGACCGTCGTCGTCATGTCCGGAATAGCGAGGCTGCGCACGACTGCATTTTGCAATCCCATCGAAACGGCGAGGATCGCGGTGATCGCGTAGCCGGCAGGGCCCGCCGGTCCGGCCAGCCACGCCAACAGCGCAGCGAAGAGCATGATCCCGATCTTGGCTATGGTCGTGATGGACAGTAAATGGGCGCCGCTCTCGGTGTGCTTGCGGCTCAGCCATCCGCCGAACGCTCCGCCGCACATGAATGCCGCAACGGCAATGAGCGAACCGGAAATCGATATGCCCGGGGCGCCGGCAACGGCGAAGCCCAGCAACACCACGTTCCCGGTCATATTCGCGACAAAGACGTGACCGAGCCCAAGAAAGCTAACCGCATCGATCAGGCCCGACATGAGCGTCAACCCAAAGAGCAAAGGCATCAACGTGCGATCTTCAGCCAACCCAAACCTGTCTTTTAATGAATGGTGCCGGCAGCCGCCAGCAACGGCTTACCGCTGCGTCCGTTGCGATGCGCGATGATCTCCGCGAGGATTGAGATCGCCGTTTCCGCCGTCGTTTTCCCGCCGATGTCGAGGCCGACCGGTCCGTGAATCCGCTCGATCGCGCGCGCGTCGAAGCCTTCGCCTTGCAAGGTGAGGCGCCGCGCGGCTTGGGCCCGACGGCTTCCGAGCAATCCGATGTACCCAGCCGGCGAACGCAACGCGCAGGCCAACGCCGGAACGTCGAATTTTGGATCGTGTGAAAGCACGATGACCGACGTGCGTTCTGAGAGCACGCGTGGAAGATATTCGTCAGGCCATTCGCGTACGATTTCGTCGGCCTCGGGAATGCGCTCGCGCGTAGCGAAAACGGGGCGCGGATCGACGACGATCGTGTGGAAATCGGCACGACGCGCGATGGACGTAAGGTCCGCGGCAAGTGATGTGGCGCCTACGGCGATTAACGTGTCCTTCGGCGCGAAGATGTGAACAAAGTTGCCGATCGCGAGTTCGACCGCGTGCTGCCCCGCAAAAATTGCCCGCGCATCATCGGCAAATGCTGGGTTCGGGCGCCAGACCAAAAGCCGCATGACCGCGCCGCACGCCGTTCCGCCGGAGAGCTCGTCGTCGTTGTCGAGATTGATGTCGAGGTTGCGCAGGACGCCGTCCGCCAGCGTTTTTTGCGCGGT
>JASHZC010000302.1 GCA_030042755.1 Vulcanimicrobiota bacterium
CGATCGAGCTGGTGAAAGCGCGTACCGTCGATGTGAAGGTTCCCGCGCACGCCGAGTTCGTGCTGGAAGGATATGTCGACAATACCGATTTGCGCACCGAAGGGCCGTTCGGAGATCACACCGGCGTGTACAGCTTAGCCGATCGGTATCCGACGTTTCATCTCACCTGCATCACGCATCGTCGTGACCCCATCTACGCAGCGACGGTTGTCGGTAAGCCGCCGATGGAAGATGCATGGCTCGGCAAAGCGACCGAACGAATCTTTCTGCCGCTCTTGCAGATGGTATTGCCCGAAGTCGTCGACATGAATCTGCCGGTCGAAGGCGGCTTTCACAATCTTGCAATCGTGTCGATTCGCAAACAGTATCCCGGACACGCCAAGAAAGTCATGAACGCGCTGTGGGGCCTCGGACACATGATGATGCTGACGCGCGTGTTGCTCGTCGTCGACGCCGACGTCGACGTACAGGACGTGCGCAGCGTTGCCTGGTTTACGCTCAACAATCTTGCGCCGGATCGCGACGTGGTAATGATGCCGGGGCCGGTCGACGATCTCGATCACGGTTCGTACACCGTTGCTTACGGCATGAAGGTCGGCATCGACGCCACGCGCAAGAGCGCAGCGGAAGGCTACGCTCGAGAGTGGCCTCCCGACATGATCATGGATCCTCAAACGAAAATGCGCGTGAGCGAGCGCTGGTCGCAATACGGACTCGACCGCATCGCACAGTCGTTGCAGCCCGATGCGTGGTCGGGACAAGGACCGCAAGCGTTTCGCAAGGTGAGAGAGTCTTGAAGAACGCAACGAGACTCTTCCTTCGTGAGATTCGCATCGAGCACACGCTCTTCGCGCTTCCTTTTGCCTATGTGGGCGCAGTGTTGGCTGCGCGCGGATTCCCCTCATGGCACGCGCTGTTTTGGATCACGCTTGCCGTTTTCGGCGCGCGCACGGCGGCGATGGCTGCGAATCGATACTTCGATCGCGACCTCGACGCGCGCAATCCACGCACGGCGCGCCGCGCGCTTGCAACCGGCGAACTCTCGCCCGCCGTGATGATTTGGGCGATCGTGCTCGGTCTATTCGTACTCGTGGTCTCGGCGTGGATGCTCAATCCGCTGTGCGTGAAGCTGTTGCCGATCGCCGCAATCGGCGTCCTCGTCTATCCGCTCTGCAAGCGCTTTACGTGGCTCGTGCACTTCGTACTCGGTGCGGTCGACGGTCTCGCGCCGTTGGGAGCCTATATCGCAGTGGCCGGAACGGTGAGTGCCAGCGCGTTCCTTCTTTTCGTCGCCGTGACGATCTGGGTCGCGGGCTTTGACATCGCTTACGCGCTCATGGATCTTCCGAGCGATCGCGCGGAACATATCAACTCGGTGCCGGTTCGGTTCGGCGAGCAAACCGGGCGTTGGGCGCCCATTGCTCTGCACGCTGCAATGGTGGTCGTTTTGGCGCTGGCCGGCTTGCTTGCCGATGCCGGCTGGCTCTATTACGCCGGCGTAGCGGCTGCGCTCGTGCTTACGCTGTACGAAAACCGGCTTTACGGCGTTTCGGAGAACGTTTTCGTACTAAACGAACGTATATTTACCGGGAATATGACGTTTTCTGTGATTTTCTTGGCATGCGCGCTCGGGGGATATCTGGTCCACTGATGCTGCGCAGCACATTTTTAACCGGGATGCTCGCAACCACCACCACGACTCCGACGGTCGTGCCCGTCTTGCAGCAACTCACGATCGGCGTAAACGTACCGCTCTCTGGCCCGTATGGCAATTACGGACGCGAGGTCCTCAAAGGCGCTCAAGCTGCTGTCGACGAGACGAACAAACTCAACGCCACGCTTACCAAGGCCTACGGCATCCGCAGTTTTGACGATCAGAACTCCGGCGCAATCGCGACGTCGAACGTACTGGTTGCCGCCGCAGATCCCAGCATCGTCGGCATGATCGGCAATCTTACACAGAACGTCACGATGACGGCGCTGCCGCAATACTCAAACTCCGGATTTGCGCTCGTCGTTCCATCCGTTACGGCGAACGCGCTCACCCAGCAAGGGTATCACAACGTTTTTCGCCTGCCTGCGAGCGATTCCGATGAAGGTCGCCTTTTCGCAAGCGCAATGTTGCACGGACGCGCGCCGATGAACGTCCTCGCCGTTATCGTCGACGGGGACTACGGCCTCGATGTTGCGCGCGCGTTCGTCGCGCAAGCAAAGGCACAAAAGCACAATGCCGACACGGTGAAGCTCGAGTCGAACGCCGACGTTCCCGACTCGACGGCGATCATCCAGCGCCATTCACCCGCGTATATCTTCCTTGCTGGGCGCCCCGAAAAGCTTGGGCCGATCGCCGAGTCTTTGCGCAACAACGGGTACACCGGTGACTTCGGACTCAGTGACAGTTTCTTTACGACCGACACGACGACGCTTTTCGGCAAAGCCTTGAACGGCGCAATCGTCGCCTCAGCGATGCCACCGCTGGAACGCGTTCCGTCGGTCGTTGCGTACCTGCAAGATTTTCGAAACGAGGTCGGCCCGGTGACGGCCTTCTCCGCGTATGGTTACGCAGCCGCGCAGTTGCTCATCCAGGCGTCGCAACGCGGCAATTCGACCAATCGCTTCGGGCTGCTCACGCAGCTGCAGGAGGGCGGTACGTATTCGTTGCTCGTCGGGCAGTACTCATTCAATTATGCAGGCGACGCGACGCTGCCCAACATTTACCTGTTCACGGTGTCGCCAACCGGTTTCACGTTTAGCAAACCCGCATTCGCCAACGGTTTCGTCGCTTAGTTACCCGATTTCGCGGCGCGAGTACGGCGTATCTTCGGGGACGATCCGAATGCGGTGCGGGGGCGGCTCCTTTGCGGGCACCGGAGCGTCGACGTCTTCAACCGCGAAGCTGAGGCGTACACGCCACGATCCGAGCGTGATCGAGAAATTCGTGCCGATGATTTCCATCGAACTAAGCCTCCACCCGGCGCCACTGCACGATGGTGAGTACGCCATAGACGAGCGCAAGTACGGCTAACATTGTGATTCGCGGCGCGTAAGCCCAGGGGTCGCCGCTGATGACGCTGTGCTCCCCGACAAAGGTGACGTTCGCGTACGAGACGGGGAAGATTCGAGAGACGGTCCAGAAGATCGCGTGAAGCGTTTGCCCCAGGACGGAATCCCCAAGGGGAATGCTCGTAAGGATTACGACCAGAAACGTGACGGGCCACGAGAAGCCGATGATGGCTCCGGCACCGCGCTTTAACGACGCAGTCGCGGCGTTGAGCATCGCGTACCATGCGAATGGGTGCAGGAACACGATGAGCAAGAACACCACGTTCGTGCCCTGGAAATCGAAGTGCGGCACCTCGAACATCGACTGACCGATGATGAGCGCGACGATCGTCATCGCCATCGCCGCCACGATGCAAACGAGGTCCACGCCGATGACGCCGAGCGTATATCGCACACGTGAAATCGGTTTGAGAAGAGCTATTTCGAGGTGGCCGTCGTTTTCGCGCGCCAGCGTCGAGCCGAAGATCGTGGCGATAATCAGGCCAACCAGCCCTGCGATCGCGAAGTAATACGGGATCGGAACCGCCGCGTCGGTGTTGATCGTGGTCGTGTGGATCGGGCCGCTCTCCGTCTCCTGGAAGCTGACGCTGCCGATCACCGCGTTGTCGTTCTGCTGGCCGGAATGGCGCTTGGTCGGCTCGGTGATGCGAATCGAGCGGCCGCCATCGGGTTGGTCGTCGACGGTGATCGTCACGTGG
>JASHZC010000030.1 GCA_030042755.1 Vulcanimicrobiota bacterium
TCCTGCGTGTACGTCGAGGTTTGATAGATGGGGACGATCGTTGCGCCCGTCGTCGGATCGGCTTCCTGTCCGACGTGGATAGCTCGCGTCGAGAACTTCATATTAGTGACACGACACTAACGGGCGGGGCCGGTGCTGCTGGTGGAGAGGAAGCTAATGATGTCCTGACGCGCGAGGACGCCGATCGGGTCGCCGTCGTCGGTAACGACGACCGCCGGGTTCGCGAGCGTCAACAGCTTGTAGGCGCGCTCGATCTCTTCGTATTGCTCGAGCACCGGGAACGGACGTCCCATCACATCGCTGACGGGCTTGTGGATGATGTCTGCCTGGTCGAACACCGCCTGCATGACACCGACGTCGTTGACGCTGCCAACGATCTCGTGTCCGTTCATGACGGGCAGCTGCGAGATCTCGTATTGACGTAACAAATCGAGCGCGGTCTTCACCGTGTCGTCGGGCTTCACCGTAATCATCGGGGGGAGCGGCGTCTTTCCGCGAAGCACGTCGCCGACCGTGGCCTTGCGCTTGCCTTCGGAGAGGAAGCCGTTGGCGATCATCCACTCATCGTTGAAGATCTTCGACATATAGCCGCGTCCCGAATCCGGAAAGAGCACCACGACGATCGCCTCTTTCGGCAGCGTCTTGGCAAGCTTCACCGCCGCGACGGCCGCCGTTCCGGAAGAGCCTCCGACGAGAAGCCCTTCCTCGCGCGTGATACGCCGCGCCATCAAGAACGAATCGCGATCGGGCACGCGCACCATTTCATCGATGACTTTGAGATCGACCGTTTCGGGAAGATAACTCATGCCGATGCCTTCGACGGCGTACGATTTGGGTGTATCGCCCGAATAGATCGAACCTTCAGGATCCGCACCGACGACGTGAATCTTCGGATTCTGGTCCTTGAGGTACCGCGCGGTTCCGCTGATCGTACCGCCGGTGCCGATGCCTGCGACGAAATGCGTGATGGTTCCACGCGTTTGCCGCCAAACTTCCGGGCCGGTCGTCTGATAGTGCGCCTCGGGATTGTGGTGGTTATGAAACTGATTGGGCTGGAACGCGCCCGGAATTTCCGACGCAAGACGATTTGCGACGCCGTAATACGACTCGGGCGAGTCGTTCGGTACGTTCGTTGGCGTAATCACGACTTCGGCGCCGTAGGCTTTGAGCAGATCGATCTTTTCTTTGGCCATTTTGTCGGGCATCACCAGGACGCAGCGGTAGCCGCGGATTGCCGCCGCCATGGCTAGTCCCGAACCCGTATTGCCGCTCGTTGGCTCGACGATCGTTCCGCCCGGCCGCAGCAATCCGGCGCGCTCGGCGGCGTCGAGCATGGCGACAGCCGGCCGGTCTTTGACGCTGCCCCCGGGATTCACGTACTCGACCTTCGCCAAGACCAAGCACTCTGCGCCGTCGGTTACTTTGTTCAGCCTGATGAGCGGCGTGTTGCCGATCGCGTCGAGCGCAGTTTCGAAATACATGGGACCTATTGCGCGGTCTGAGGGAGCGGTCGTGGACATGAGCTTGCGCTTCCGCAACCGGGGAGAGTGGGCCTTCCACTCGAACGTAGCTGCATGGGGAAGATCGTACGAGTTCTGGCGGCGCTCGCAATCGTAGCATGCACCCTAACTGCGTGCGACAACGGCGATCTACCGCCTGCGACGCAGTTTACGCCGTTTAGCGGTACGGTGACGGATGCGGTAACGCATCAACCGATTGCCGGCGCGACCGTCATCGTTGATACGGTATTGATTGTGACGACTGATGCAAAGGGAACGTTCACGATTGCCAAAGTGCCCAGCGGCATCGTCGATTATGTCGTGAAAGCGAAGGGATATCCGGACATTTCGGCCACCGTCGATGCCGAACCCGGAAAGACGTTCGAGCTTAACGTCGCGATGCAGCCGTCGCAGTCTTAGCGTAAGCGCGAGCCGGCTTTACGTACGTTGCGCGTTCGGCGATAACGCCGTTGATCACGTCGATCACGGTCGATCCGAGTTTGTCCGGATCGTGACGCACGGTGACCGTTTCGCTGATCATCTGACCGCGCACCGCGATTAGTCCCATCGCTTCGATTCGCTCGACGTCGGGAACGACGGGTTCTTGGCGTTCTTCAGCGTAGGTTTCCAGGAGTTTGTGCGGCGGTTCGTCGTTGACGACGACGTAGTCGCACACGCGCTCGCCGGCGTTTCGGAAGAGCGCTTCGGTATGATCCGCCGCCGTCATGCTGTCGGTCTCACCGGCCTGCGTCATGACGTTGCACACGTAGATTTTTACCGCGCTCGATCGCGCGACTTCGGCGGCCACGCGATCGATGAGAAAGTTTGGAAGAATGGAGGTGAATAGCGATCCGGGTCCGAGCACGATTGCATCGGCATCGCGGATCGCCTCGATGACTTCATCGAGCGGCGGCACACGATCGGGCTCCAGGTAGACGCGCTTGATCGGCCGCTGCGCCAAGGGAATATTCGATTCGCCTTCCACTATCGTGCCGTCGTCGAGTTCGGCGCAGAGGCGGACGACTGAAAGCGTAGCCGGCAGCACGCGTCCGACGATGTTCAGTACGCGGCTCGACTCCTTGATCGCAGCGTCGAAGTTTCCGGTGATGCCGCTCATCGCCGCGAGGAAGAGATTGCCGAACGAATGGCCGACGAGTCCTTCGCCTTCTTCGAAGCGATAACGGAAGAGATCGGTAACGAGTGCTTCGTCATCGGCAAGCGCGACGAGACAGTTTCGAATATCGCCCGGCGGCAGTACTCCCAGCTCCTTTTGCAGCCGTCCGGATGAGCCGCCGTCGTCGCTCACGGTTACGACCGCCGTAAGATTCGTCGTTCGCCGCTTGAGGCCGCGCAAGAGCGTCGAGAGACCGGTGCCGCCGCCGATTGCGACGATCTTGTATCCGCGCTCTAGGCGCCGGTCGAGAAGCGAATCGAGCAAATCGCCATGCCGTCCGCCCGCGCGTATGAGAGCCTGCAACCACCTGCGCGCGCCGAACACGATCGCTGCAAGCCCGCCAATAATGAAGATCCACGTGAGGTACGACGGCGAGAAATACTCGTACACGAACGTGTCGACGATTTCGTTGAGGTTTAACCTTCCGCCGTCGGCGACCATCCAGCGGTCGATGCCATCGAGA
>JASHZC010000303.1 GCA_030042755.1 Vulcanimicrobiota bacterium
AGCTCGAGAGCGATAGCTGCCGCCGCCAGGCGCGCCAGCCGCACGACGTTCTCGTCGGCAATCCCGCCCGGCGGAAAGACCGAGAGATAACCCAGCTGGTTCGCGCCGGCGGCGATGCTGATCGTGTGAACTCGCCCGTTACCGAGCCCGCGCGCGGTAGGCGGAAGGCTTCCCCGGCCGGCCGTGGCGAGGTGGCGCCATTCGGCGTCTTCTACGAGGACGCCGACGCCGCTCGCCTCGGAAAGGTGGGCCGCCAGCGCCTTGGGTCCGCCGCCCGCGGCGGCAACGCGCGCGAGCTCCTCGGCGAACTCGACGATCCGGTCCGGAGTCATCCGCGCCTTTTCTAGGGAATTGACGATAGTCTTTGGAGATGGACCCAAACGTGCTTCGTGAGGCGGTCGCCTCGCTCTACCTTGATACGCCCGACGCCGTGGTGCTCTATGACGTGGACGGCAACACCATAGCGGCCAACGACGCGGCTCGCGCGCTAACCGGATTTACGCAAACGGAACTCGAGGGCACGTCGTATCGCAAGCAAGTCGCGCCGGAGGATCTTTCTCGCGTCGATCTCGCGTTCAAAACCGCGCTTGCCGGAGGGACCGATCATTTCGACACGAGCGCGAAACATCGTGACGGCACCGTGGTCCCCGTCGAGTGTTACGTTTTCCCCGCACGTTTCAACGGCGAGATCGTGGGCATATTTGCGCAGGCGCGCGACATCATCGCGTTGCGCTCGGCCGAGACGTCGCTGACGATCAATCAGGAAAAATTCCGCTCGCTGTTCGAGTACCATCCCGACGGCATCATGGAGTTGAAGAGCAGCGGCTCGATCTCGCGCGTCAACGTAGCACTCGAGAGCGAAACCGGGTTCTACGGCGAGCAACTCGTCGGCAAGCCGTGGATCGAACTGATCGCGCCGGAACGGCGCGAAGCTGCGAACGAGCTGCTGCGGGACGCGATGCGCGGCGAGGCGGGAGAAGGCGAGTCACTGCTGCTCGACCGGCTCGGGAACCGCATCGACGTGATGCTCAAGCTCGTACCGCTGCATGTTTCGCACGAGGTTCGCGGCGCTTACGCGATCTTCAAGAACGTCGTTGCGCGGCGTTCGGCCGAACGCGCGATCGCGCAGCAGAGCGAACGATTGCGGCGCTTGTATATGGTTGCCGCATCGCGCGGCGAGACGCTCGACGAACAGATCGATGCGGCGCTGGCGCTGGGCCTCGAATTGTTCGGCTGGGACATCGGGTACGTGGCGCAATTCCAAGGCGACCGGGTGCTGATTCGGAACGCCTCGGGCGAAGCAATGGTCAAGGGCACGATCTTTCCTTTGCATGCATCGTTTGCGCGTCACATCCAGGAGCGGCGCGGTCCCTACTACGTCACGGATATCGACGCGCCGGAGTTTCGCAGCGATCCGGTGCGGTCGGTGCAGCCCTGGCGATCCTATTTCGGCGTGACGCTCACGGTTTTCGACGAGCTATACGGCGCGTTGGTTTTCGCCGGCCGCGCCCCGCGTCCCGAGGGCGTCGATCCGAGCGAACGCGACATCGTTCAGCTGATCGGGCTGTTCGTTTCGGCCGCGCTCGAGCGCGCCGCGCAGAACGAACGCATCGAGCAGCTTGCCTTCAACGACGCCCTCACCGGCCTTCCCAACCGCGTGCTTTTCCACGATCGCATCGTGCACGCAATTGCAACGGCTCGTCGCTACGATCGCGGTTTCGCGGTGATGTATCTCGATGTCGATTACTTCAAGTCGATCAACGACAAGTTTGGGCACGCGGTCGGGGATGCGGCCCTGGTCGAGGTTGCGCATCGGCTGCGCGCGGCGACGCGAGATAGCGACACCATCTCGCGCTTCGGCGGCGACGAGTTCGTGATTCTTCAGCCGATCGTAGACGGACCGAGCGACGCCGCGGACCTCGCGCGCAAGCTCAGCGTTTCGATGCAAGAGCCCATCGTGGTCGACGGTGCGCCGCACAAAGTGCGCTTGAGCATCGGGATCGCGCTCTACCCCAGCGACGGCAGAACGATCGACTCGCTGATGGAGGCCGCCGACCGTGCCCTGTATCGTGCAAAGAAGGAAGGCCGAAACCGCTGGTGTTTCGCGGACGCTGAAAACGCGCGCCGCACGCTAACCAAACCGCGGGTCACGCAACGGGGAGCTGCGGATTCCTCGCACGGTGGCGGGCAGTAAACTTCGGTAATTTCCGCGACATTTCTTCGGGCATGATTGCGTCGATCGCGTCGTCGACGGTTACGATGCCCAACATCTTTCCGCGTTCGTCCGCGACAGGAACCGCGAGCAGATCGTAGCGTGCGATCGTCGCTGCAACCTCTTCGGCCGGAAGTTCCGGATGAACGACGACGATATCGCTTTCCATGATCGATTCGATCGTCGCCTGCGGGTCGGCAAGCAGGAGCGCGCGCAGCGATACGACGCCGAGCAACAGATCCTCTTTGTCTACGACGTAGAGGTAATAGATGAACTCCGAGGCGGGAGCGATCTCGCGGATCTTGCGGATCGTTTTTTCGGCGGTGCGATGCGGATAGATCCACGTGTAGTCCGTGGTCATCAAGCCGCCCGCGGTGTCCTCGGGATATTGCACGAGTTGCCGGAGCTCGCTTGCGGTGTACTCGTTCATCTCCGAGAGCAGTTCTTGCTGCTGATCCTCGTCGAGCTCGGAGAGCAAATCGGCCGCATCGTCGGAGTCCATCTCTTCGATGATGTCGGCGGCGCGCTCGGTCCCGATGTCCTCGATCAGCGAACGCTGCGTGTCCGCGTCGAGATGTTCGAACGCGTCCGCGGCCGTTTCGTCGTCGAGCTGGCTGACAACGGCAGCGGCTTCGCGCGATGAAAGATCCTTGATGATCTCGGCCAGATCCGAGGGATGCATGCGCGAGAGCTTGCTCTCGGTCACCGACAGATTCACTTGCGTGGGGTTCGCGTCACGGATCGGCGCCATCGAGTCCCATGCAATCATCGAGCGCGGAATCGAGCGGTAAATTCTCGGCGTGAATCGTTTGCCGAACGACTTGAGCCCGAGCCGTCGCAACAGCCCGGCAACGCCGACGTCGGCGGCAACCACGCGAATCGCGTCGCCGGCGCGCGCGATCTCCAGATCGTTGATGCGAACGACCTTTCGGCCGTCCACGTCGACGATTTGCTTGTCGAGGAGATCCGCAATCAAAAGCAGCGAGCTGCTCTGCGGGGGCGCCGGTTCTTTCGGCGTCTGGGTGAGCGCAATCGCGGAACCATCGGGGCGGATATCGGCGACCGAGTCCATCGGAGCGTACCGTAAGCCCTGCGACGTCTTGATGACCAAGCCGTCGATGCGCGGAAAAACGTCGTCGGGTTTGTTGACGAGAAAATCGCTGACCTTCCCGATGGGAATGTCATTTACGGTGGCCTTGCGACCTACCAGTTCGGAGATGAACCCCTCCGTAAACGCCACGTCGACTCACCTCCTCCCGCGGCCCCCTTCTGTAGTATAGGG
>JASHZC010000304.1 GCA_030042755.1 Vulcanimicrobiota bacterium
CTGCGCTCGCTGTGCGATCAACGTTGCTGCCCCAAGCAAAATCGCGACGTGACCGTCGTGGCCGCACGCGTGCATAGCGCCGTCGATCTGCGATCGGTACGAGTGATCGCGTTCTTCGTGGATAGGAAGCGCGTCCATGTCGGCGCGCAGCATGATCGTGCGTCCGGGTCGGGCGCCTTTGATAAGGCCGACGACGCCGGTCGTTCCAATGCCCTCGTGCACCTGGTAACCTAGGCTACGAAGCCGATCGGCGACGATCGCGGCAGTACGATGCTCGCGAAATCCGAGCTCGGGATGCATGTGCAGGTCGCGCCGAATCGAAACGACATCGTCTACCAAGCGCTGCGGAACGAAAATGGTCGCGCTCATGCGTCGACGTTCTGCGCAGACCAATCATCACCCCGTCCGGCAGGGACTTCGATGGTATTGGTCGCAAAAACGCCGCACGTGTGGAACGGCATCGAGCTTGACCGCGCTACTGGTTTCGTATTGCGGGTCCGGCATTGTAAAAACGTACCTGGCGAGTCGAACCAAATCGGTTTCCATTGCTACGTTCAATAGGGGAGTTACTCGTTCGTGTACGTCGATGAAATGCTGAACTGCGTCGACTGTGGCCGCCAGTTCGTCTTTAGCGCCGGGGAGCAGCGCTTTTACGAGCAAAAGGGATTCCAAAACAAACCGAACCGTTGTCCGGATTGCCGTTCTGCACGCAAGGCGATGCGTTCGCAAAACGCAGGAAGTCCGGGAGGGGGCGGCGATCGCACGGGCCGTCCGCGCGAAATGTTTCAAGCGACGTGCAGTAACTGTGGCGGCGTCGCCGAGGTGCCGTTCAACCCGCGCGGCGATAAGCCGGTGTACTGCCGCGACTGCTTCCAGTCACGCCCGAGCTACCGGTAATTTCCGTCGGGCCGACGATACGGCCAATACCACGGCGATGTTGCAGACCAGGCCTACGAAGCCGGGGTTTATTCCGTACGGCGCTATACCGCGCGCGGCCAAATACAGCGCGATCGTAATTCCGACGACGATGCCGGCGGCGACGCCTGCGGTCGTCGTTCGCCGCCAGTAGCACCCGAAGAAGTACGCCGGCATAAACTGCGAGATCCCGTTGTAGGTCAGCAGGAGCAGGTCGACGAGCGTGGTGCGATACGCGAGCCAAAGACCAAGTGATAAGAGTCCGGTCGCGACCACCATCAATCGCGTGATCAGCAATCTCGAGCGGTCGTCGGTTCCAAGGCCAAAGAGATCGCCCGCAATGTTTTTGGCCACGACGCTCGCTCCGCTGAGCAGCAGCGCAGTTGACGGCACCAGCGCGCAGAGCGACCCTGCGCCGGCAACGAAGCCAAGCACCCACGGTGGATAGTAGCGTGTGATGACCGCCAGAAACGATTGATCGGCAGCCGGGCCCTGCAATCCCGGAACGACGAGCAGCGCCGAAAAACCAGCGAAGAAGATAAGCAGCATGATGACTTGGTAAACCGGCAGCAGCATTGCGTTTCGGCGCAATACGTTTTCGTCTTTCGCGCTAAAGATTGCAGCAGCGGATTGCGGGCCGCAAAAGAAGCCTAGGCTCGTCAGGAAAACGGTGGAGACGAACCAGAGCGAACCTTTAGGCGCGGTTAGACCCCCTAACGTGAGGTGATCGGGATGCGCGCGCAGGACTTGATCGAAAAGCGTTGCCGGAGAGCCGAAAAATTGCACCGGAATCGCGACGCCGACGAAGATCAGTGCCCCGATCACGAGCGCGTCCTTCACGATGCTCGCCCACGCCGTACCGCGAAGCCCGGTTACAAAGACGAACGCGATGATCAACGAGAATGCGACGACCGCACCAAGTACCGGATTTACTGCTCCGCGGCCGGCGACCGTGAGGAATATCTGCAGTGCGGATAATTGCAGCGTGATGTACGGTATGATGGCAACGACGCCGACCACCGACACAAGCGTTGTAAGAGCGCGGCTGCCGTAGCGCACCTGGAATAGGTCGGGAAGCGTCAACAGGCCATGCTGCTTGCCCATGCGCCAGATCCAAGGGAAAAGAAAATAGTAGAAGATGTATCCGCACGTTCCGTACGCCATGATGTAAAATGCCGGCGCCCCGTACGTATACGTCCACCCGGCAGCACCGAGGAACGTGAAGCTGGTGTAGATTTCTCCGGCGAGCAGCACCCACAGAAAGATCGCGCCGAATCCGCGCCCGCCAACGATGTAATCGTGCGGCGAAGTCGCGGTCCAACGCGCGCTGAGGAGCGCGAAGACGACGGTCCCAACGACGATAACTGCGATGACGCCGAGCGCGATCCATGCGCTCACCAGTGGCCCTCGATCCGTCCGAGCAGCCAGACGAATAGCGGCGAAACGATCACCCAGAATGCGATCCAGGCAAGCAGGAACGGCAATCCGAGTATACGCGGCTCCACACGGTTGACGAACGGCACCGCGATCGAAAGCGCACCGAACGGTATGGCTGCGAGCAGGAAGCGTAGCCGTCGTTGCATTGAAGGGATCATAGCATGAAACTCACGTTCGCGGGCGGTGGTCCGGCCGGGCTCTACGCGGCGATTCTCGCCAAAAAACGCTTTCGCGATTGGCCGATCTCCGTTCTCGAGCGCAATGCTCCGCACGAAACGTTCGGCTGGGGCGTCGTTTTCTCGGATGCGACGCTCGATAACTTGCGAACGGCCGACGAAGCGACGCATCGCGCTATTACCGACGCGTTCTATCATTGGGATGATATCGAGATCCATCGCGATGGTGAAACCGTCGTTTCGGGCGGCCATGGCTTCTCGGGGATCGCGCGCAAACGACTCCTCGACATCTTACAGGCGCGCGCGATCGAGTTGGGCGTGCAATTGCGCTTCGGAGCCGAAGCCGTGGACATTCCGGCACTGCGTGCTTCATGCGACTTGCTCGTCGGCAGCGACGGGATCAATTCGCGCGTGCGCGCGGCTTACACCGAAGTATTCGAACCCGACCTCGACCGGCGGCGTTGCCGCTACGTGTGGCTCGGTACGTCGCTGCCGCTCGACGCGTTCACGTTCCTCTTTGAACGAACGCAGCACGGGTGGTTCACCGTGCACGCGTACCGTTTTGACGAGCGAACGAGCACGTTCATCGTCGAAACGCGCGAAGAAACATGGCTAGCGCACGGACTGGATCGCGCCGATACGGCGGAGACGATCGCATTTTGCGAGCGCCTTTTTGAGAGTGCCTTGCGGGGGCATCGGCTGATGGCGAACAGCGCGCACTTACGCGGACGTGACTGGCTCAACTTCGTCCGCGTCAGCAATTCACGCTGGGTTCACGACAATGTCGTGCTCTTGGGTGATGCCGCCCATACCGCGCACTTCTCGGTGGGTTCGGGAACCAAGCTAGCGATGGAAGATGCCATCGCCTTGGTCGACTCGCTGGTCGAGCAGAACGACCTTACCGCGGCTCTGGAACGGTACGAAGCGGAGCGCAAAGTTGAGGTGCTCAAGTTACAAAACGCCGCGCGAAATTCGACCGAGTGGTTCGAGAACGTCGCACGGTACGCTAGCCTGCCGGTCGCGCAGTTTGCCTATAGTTTGTTGACGCGCAGTCAGCGGATCGGTCACGAAAACCTGCGCCTGCGCGATAAGGGCTATGTCGAGCGGATCGAGTCATGGCTCGGAGCGGGGACTCCGGCCCCGCCGATGTTCAACCCGTTCCGTTTGCGCGAGCTGAACTTGCGTAACCGCGTTGTCGTATCGCCCATGGATATGTACAGCGCGGTCGACGGTATGCCTAGCCCATTCCACCTCGTGCACTTGGGCGCGCGCGCGCTCGGCGGCGCCGCGATCGTTTTTACAGAGATGACGTGCGTCTCGCGGGAAGGTCGAATCTCGCCGGGCTGCTGCGGCATGTATCTTCCCGAGCACGCAGCCGCTTGGCGGCGCATCGTCGAGTTCGTGCACGAATACAGCGGGGCGAAGATCGCGCTGCAACTCGGTCATTCGGGGCCGAAGGGCTCGACCAAACTCATGTGGGAGGGAATGGACGAGCCGCTCGATTCGGGCAACTGGCCGGTAGTTGGGCCGTCGGCACTTCCGTATTCGCCGGTTCATCAGCGCCCGATCGAACTCGATCGGGCCGAGATGGATCGAATTAGACTCCAGTTCGAACGCGCGACCCTCATGGCCACCGAAGCGAATTTCGATCTGCTCGAACTTCACTGCGCCCACGGGTATCTGCTCTCGAGCTTCATCACGCCCCTCCGTAACACGCGGCACGACGAGTACGGAGGATCGCTGGAGAACCGGTTGCGCTACCCGCTCGAGATCTTCTCGGCGATGCGAAAAATTTGGCCCGCAGCGCGCCCGATGTCGGTGCGCATTTCCGCGACCGACTGGCTGGATGGCGGGATCACCGGCGACGATTCCGTCGAAATCGCGCGCGCGTTCAAAGCTGCAGGCGCAGACCTGATCGACGTCTCGACCGGGCAAACCGATCCGCGCGCGACGCCGGTCTACGGGCGGCTTTTTCAAACGCCGTACGCCGATCGCATTCGTAACGAAGTCGGTATCGCGACCATGGCCGTCGGCAACGTAACCGACGCCGATCAGGTCAACGCGATCGTCGCCGCCGGTCGCGCCGATCTCGTCGCGCTGGGCCGGCCGCATTTGTCCGATCCAGCATGGACGCTGCATGCGGCGGCGCAATTAGGATACGACGCGGCAGACTTGTGGCCGGTACAGTACCTCCCGGGGAAGACGCAACTCGACCGTCTACGCGCACGCGAACAAGGAGCGACGCATGC
>JASHZC010000305.1 GCA_030042755.1 Vulcanimicrobiota bacterium
TCAACAAATGGACGTGCAGACGTATTTCTTTCGTCGAACGAATACGAATGCGCTCGGTCAACCGCGAAGCTGGACCGATCATCTGCTCTGGCATCACGCATGCCACACCGTCGATCTCTTTCAATGGCAGACCGGTGGAACGGCCGAGATTGCCCACGCGATCCAGGGACCGATTCATCCGGCGCTTGGCATTGCGATGGATATGAGCATTCAGCTCAAAGCGCCGTCGGGAGCAATTCTCACGCTTTCACTTTCTTTCAATAATGATGGACCATTTGGATCGTTTTTCCGGTACATCGGCGATACCGGCACGTACCTCGCGTACTACGACGATCTGAGCACCGGCAAGAATGAGAAGATCGACTTGACCGGTGTCGCCGTTTCCAACAACGGAATCGAACTCGAAGATCGCGAGTTTTTTGCGGCGATCGCCGAGCATCGAGAGCCTAAATCCAGCCTGGCCGATACGTTGCCCGCATACCAGACGCTCGCGCGCCTCGAAGAACAGCTCGGCCGGTTCGTAGTTGCCTAGTACTTTCGCTCTAGCAAACGCGATCTAGGAGGTGTTTATGTCATCGCATTCTTCCCGACGTTCATTCATGCTTGGAACCGGTGGAGCGGCGCTTGCGGCCGCACTTCCGTCGCTGTGGGTCGGCGCCGATGCAGCCGAAGTCATCAAGGTCGGTTTTGTAAGTCCGCGCACGGGACCGCTCGGCGGATTCGGTGAGGTCGATCCCTACGTCATCAGCATCTCGCGTAAGGCGCTCGCCGCCGGCATCGTGTCTGGCGGCAAACGCTACGAGGTTCAAATCCTCGATCGGGATTCGCAATCCGATCCTTCGCGCGCGGCGCAGCTCGCCAACGAGCTTATCAGCAAGGAAGGCGTGGACATGATGCTTGCGACGTCCACACCGGAAAACGTCAATCCGGTTTCGGATGCATGCGAAGCGGCCGGCGTTCCGTGCTTGTCGGCGGTCGTGCCGTGGGAAGCGTGGTATTTCGGACGCGGGGCAAAGCCGGGCGCACCGTCGCCATTCAAATGGACGTATCACTTTAGCTTCGGTGTCAATAGTTTTCTCGTTGCCTACGTTTCACAGTGGCACGAACTTCCGACCAACAAAAAGGTCGCGGTGCTCTATCCCAACGATGCCGACGGCAACGCCATCCGCCAGCACTTGATTCCCGGTTTAGAAGCACACGGCTTCACCATCGTCGATCTCGGCGGATACGAAGACGGCACGAGCGATTATTCAGCGCAGATTGCGCGATTCAAAGCGGAGAACTGCCAGATCTTCAACACGTTCCCGATTCCTCCGGACTTCGCGACGTTCTGGCATCAAGCGGCACAACAAGGCTATACCAACATCGTGAGGATCGCACAGATTGCCAAAACCGGGCTCTTTCCTTCGCAGGTCGAAGCCCTGGGTTCGCTCGGAAACCGGCTCGCGACGGCGAACTATTGGCACCCGGTTTTTCCCTATAAGTCGTCACTCACGGGCGTTAGCTCACATGCTTTGGCCGATGACTACGCGAACGCGACGGGCAGGCAGTGGACGCAGCAACTCGGCGCATCGCTCGCGCTCTTCGACGCCGGAGTGGAGGCGCTGAAGAGTTCGGGAGCGCCGAAGACCAAAGAGGCCGTTGCAAAGGCCCTCTCCCGTCTGAACACGGTCACCGTCGACGGCCGCGTCGACTTCACGCACGGTCCCGTGCCGAACGTCGCTGTGATGCCGATTCTCGGTTCACAGTGGCTGCAAAACAAGCCCGGCAGCCGATTCCAATTCGATAACGTCATGACCGAGAACGCGGGCGATCGGAACGTACCGGTCCAAGCAAGACTTCTCCCCTACTCGTCAGGCTAGATTTTCGATAACCGCGTCGGTGAAAGCGGAGGTTCCGATGGAGCCTCCGCCCGCCGCGACGTCGGCCGTGCGCACGCCGGCATCGTAGACGGCAGACACCGCGCGCTCGATGCGGCGCGCGTTCTGTTCATCGTCGAAACTATGCCGCAACAACAACGCGACCGATAGGATCGAACCCGTCGGGTTCGCGATTCCCTTTCCGGCAATGTCGGGCGCGGTGCCTCCGATCGGTTCGTACATGCCAAACTGGCGGCCGCGTTCCCCACGCGTTCCCAAACTCGCGCTCGGGAGTGTCCCGATCGAGCCGGTGACGATTGCTGCCTCGTCGGAGAGGATGTCGCCGAACATATTCTCGGTGACGATCACGTCGAAATCAGCGGGGCGTCGCACGAGCTGCATCGCCGCGTTGTCGACCAGCAGATGTTCCAGTCGCACGTCGGGATATTCGGGTGCGATCCGCTCGACGATGCGCCGCCACAAACGCGACGTGTCGAGGACGTTTTGTTTATCCACCGAAGTGAGATGCTTGCGCCGCCGCGCCGCCAGCTCGAATCCCATGCGGACGATCCGTTCGATCTCCGAAGCGCCATAGATCATCGTATCGAGCGCAATCTCCTCGCCGTTTTCGATTCGCGTTTCCTTTCTGCCGAAATAAATGCCGCCGGTCAGCTCGCGAAGCACGATCAGGTCGAGCCCGCGCACCAGCTCCGGCTTGAGCGACGATGCTGCTTCGAGTCCGGGGAAAACGCGCACGGGCCGGATGTTTGCAAAAAGTTTGAAATCGCCGCGCAGCGCAAAGAGTGCCTGTTCGGGGCGCTCTGCCATCGGCTTACCGTCGTATTGCGGCAGCCCAACGCTGCCGAAGAGAATCGCGTCACTTGCCGCGCAGAGAGCGCGCGTTTCATCGGGCAGCGGACGTAGCCCGCGTTCGAGCGCGGCGCCGCCGACAAGCGCTTCCGTCGTGGAGATATCCGGTCGAACGCACCCGAGCACGCGCACGGCTTCGCGTGTGACTTCAGGGCCCACGCCATCA
>JASHZC010000306.1 GCA_030042755.1 Vulcanimicrobiota bacterium
ACGGCGGATGGCGTGGGCACCCTCATCGTCAGCCAGGCCGCGTGCACGCTCGTCAATGGCATGCAGCGCTGTTTACCTTACGCACTCGTATTACGCCAGCACGGGGATCACACGATCATGTTCGATCACGGAGCGATCTATTTGAACACATCGGGTGAGTCGCATCAGCTTCCGCGCTCGTCGAAAGTGGTACCCGCCAACGGTATTCTCGCATTACTCATGACGCGCCGAGGAACGTACATTTCGATCAGCGGCGAGCTAGACGGGGTGAGCAAATGAAAATCGCAGCTTCGCTTCTCGCAGGAATCACGATATGCGCGCTTCCTCTCGCGGCGGTAGCGCAACACGGTGGCCAATCGCATCCGGCTCCCGCTCCGCATCAACAGGCGCCGCGCTCTGCGCCAAGTCGTCCGGCAGCGCCGTCGCACCAGGGATTCAATCTTCCGCACGACGTGCAGCCGTCGCGGCCTGGAGGAGGTCCGGCGGTCCAACACATGCCGTCGTATCAAGCTCGTCCGCCGGCGCGCGGCCGTCCGATCGGAAATCCGCGCGGGTGGTCGCACCCGTGGCAATGGAACGGCGGCATCGCGTGGGCACCCGCACCGCTGTACTGGGGCGGCGGTTTTTGGGGTCCGTTCGCATTCGGTCTAGCCTTGGGCGCGTACATCGTTCAGCCGGAAACGCCGGGCTACACCTTACTCGAGAATTACGGATTGACTCAAACTCCGTGCGGACCGCCGAATCTCGTCGTCATTTACGGTCCTGACGGAAGCGAGATTTGCGCGTATCCAAACAATCTCGTCGCACCGGGCGAATACGAAGTCGACCCAACAACGCTCACCCTCGTATCGTACTGATCGCTTCTGCTGCGCACCGTGCGCCTAAGTCCCGTTACCCGAAGACGCCCGAAAAGCCGCATCCTGCGGCTTTTCTACTTCGTCACTTTTTGCGCAGAACGAAGTTTTGAAGTTCCCCTCCAGGGAAGGCGCAAAAAGCTGAAGCCTTCAGGTACCGGAACTTAGACGCACGGTGCGCAGCAGTAGCTACCACCCGCCGCCGGCGTCGCCGCCGCCGCCAAAACCGCCGCCGCCGCCGTCGAATCCGCCGCCACCGAAGCCTCCACCGCTCCAATCGCCGCCGCTTGCGGCGCCCATATCGGCCTGCCCAGCGTCGCTGCCCCAGCCACCGGCATCAGCGCCACCGCCCCACGATCCGCCTTGGTCGACCGGCATGACGTTGCCGCCCGGTTGCTGGACGATCGTCCGATTTCCACCGAACATTTCGTTGCCGAGCCACGCACCGCCGAGGCCGCCGAGCAATCCGCTCCAAAAGCTGCCTCCGCCGCCGTAGTAGCCGGGGCCGTAGCCGTATCCGCCGTAACCAGGTCCGCCTGGTGCCGGTCCACCGGGTGCCGGTCCGCCCGGTCCCGGTCCGTAGCGTGGGCCGGACATCGACCGCATGATCGAGCGAAGCACGAAGTAGCCGATGACGATGAACAAAATAATGGTGAACACGGAAACGTGTGATCCTCTGCGTTGGAATGTAGTGGTTGCCGGTACGGCAGGATAATTCGCTGCGCCGCCCGCAGCCGCAGGCGCGTTCGCACTATTCATGTGCGCGCGAAAGACGTTCAAAATGCCATTGACTGCCGTTGTAATCCCACCATCGTAATCCTCATCTTTGAATTGCGATTCCATCGATTGCCGGATTGAAACGATCGTCGGCTCGGGGAAGAATTGCGCGGTAGCTGGGCCCGGAACGATGATGTCGCGACGGTCATCCTTCGCAATGAAAATGAGGATGCCGTTGATCGACTGCTGCTGGAAGACGGTTTGAGCTGCGCTTTGCAGATCGTTGCCGTTTAACGACGGGACCGTCACGACGACGATTTGTTTGCCCGTCTGCGCCGTGAAGTTGCCGATCTGCTGGTTCAGTTGCGCAACGGTCGAAGCTGAGAAGAGCCCCGCACCATCCTGTACCGGGGTCGTGTCCGCGAGGGCCGGCGCCACGCTCGTCAATACGCTGAGCGCGAGGGCGGCCAAGGGTGCAAAGCGGTTCATAATGCTCGTTCGAGTCCTCCGCCGACTAGTATCAGCGACCCGGCTGTGGTGTTTCACCGGACGACGGCAAGCGCGATGACGCCGCCGGCAACGCTGAACGCGAAGATGACGATAAACGCCCAGACGAACAGGCGCTTCCAGAAATCCTTGCTCGCCCGGCTCGCGCGGGTTTCGTGGTTTACTCGGGTGCGGTTGCTCATGAGGTCTGCGCCTGCCGTTTCTCGGCTTCACTCCAAAGCCGTTCGAGATTGTAAAATTGACGCTGATCGGGAGTGAAGACGTTGACGATGATATTCCCGAGGTCGATGAGTATCCAGCCTCCGTCGGCGTAGCCCTCCGTCCGCGTGACCGGCAACCCCCGATCTTGGCAACGTTGGACGACGGCGTCGGCGATCGCGCGCGTTTGAATTTTGGATCGTCCGGTGACTAGGGCAAAGGTATCGGCGAGGATCGTGCGGCCGGCAACGTCGATCGCAACGAAATCTTCGCCCTTCTTTTCGAGTACGGCGTCGCGTACGACGTCGATCAATTCAGCGATGGTGTAACTCCTCTAGATCTTGGTGACGCAGCGATTCGAGCGCGGCCAGCGTTTGCGGTGCGGGGACGCGCCCTTTCCGGCGATAGTGGTCGATCGTGTTCTCGATCGTCGCGATGGTTGCCGAGCGAAGATCGACGAGCGCGTTCTCCCAAAGAGCTTCGCGTTCCGGAAAGGTGCGATGCGGTTCGAGCGAATCCGCAAGATACACGACGCAATCGAGCGGCGACATATCGGCGGCGCCAAGCGTGTGTTTTTCGATCGCGGAAAGAATCTGACGGTCTTCGACTCCGAAGAGCTCCTTCGCCAGCGCCGCTCCGAGCGGAGCGTGCAACACGGTCGGATGCGCGCGTTCAAACGCGCCGATCGGGATGCCGCGCGCCTGACTTTCTTCGATCAACCGTTGCGCTGGGTACAACCGGGCGAGATCGTGGAGCAGGCCGGCGATGCGCGCTTTTGCCGCATCCAGGCCGTGGCGCTGCGCGAGGGCGTCGCCGCAGCGCGCCACGCGGACGACATGTTCGTACCGATGATCCTGATCGATGTGTGCGCGCACCGCTCGCGCAAGTTCAACGTACGTCAGCTTCGTTATGCCAGGCGGGAACGCAGCGCTTCCAGGCGCGCGCGGTAGAGTTCACCTTTGAGGTTGCCCGCCCACATGACCAGGGCGTTCTCGTTGTTGTCGCTATAGTAGCCTTTGCGCGTGGTCACCGTCGTGAAGCCGTACTTGCGATAGAGTTGTTGTGCGCTGACGTTGCTCTCACGCACCTCGAGCGTCATCCACGACGCCCCACGCTCGATCGCATCGTCGAGAAGGTACAGCAGGAGTCTCTCGCCATAACCGCATCCGCGATGCGACGGATCCACCGCGATCGTCGTGATATGCGAGTCTTCGAAAATTACCCAAATACCGCCGTATCCGACGACCTTTCCCGCTACGCGGCCGACGAAATAATGCGCGAGCTTGTTGGTATGCAACTCGTTGTAAAACGCATCCGACGGCCACGTCGTCGAGAACGAAGCGCGCTCGATTGCGAGAACGTCGTGAACGTCACCCGGCGTCATCGGCGCGATCGTAAGAGGTTGTGGCCGACCGGAACTGGCGCGCGAGAGCTCAGCCTTCATGTAATGCGCGGCGAACGGAAATCCGGAACTTTCGCGGCTGGAAGTTCACCGTAGTCGGCACGCACTTCGTGCGCGCTCGCAGCCGGGCGCGCCGTTGTGCCCGCCAACGCGATACTCGCGGCGGGCGGCGTTAGAATCGGCGCCAAGGGTCTCACAGTCCACCCGGCTTCGGCGAGCATCGCAAGCACGTCCTCCGGCGCCCCGATAACCTCCAAAACTCCCGGGATGCGGCTGCCGAGCAGCTGGTCGATCACTTCCCGCGTCCACCCCGAGGCCCGGGCGATACCGTCCGGCAACCGCAAGCGGGCCGAAATGACGCCGGTTCGGCCGACGACAACCGAAAGCACCGTGGACAGATTGAGGCCGTATTCGAGGGCGTCGAAGGAGGAAATGGGCACGAGAGGGCGCTCCCATGCCTGGGCCAACGACTTGGCGTAAGCGATGGTGATGCGCAGACCGGTGAAGCCGCCCGGCCCAACTCCCACCGCGATCCGGTCGAGATCGCGAGGCGAAACTCCGGCGCTGCGGAGCGATTCCGTTACGGCGACTAGACCGCCCTCGAGCGCAACGTTTCCATCGAGCGCTCGCGAGGCGACGACCTGCCCGTCGCGAGCGATTGCCGCCGAGAAGCCACCCAGCGCACCGTCGAGACCGAGAACGATCACGCAGGCGATCCAACCGTCACGGTCCGCGGCTGGTCGCCCGACCCTTCGATCGTCACCTCGAACCGGCGGGCCGGAACGAGCGACGGGGCGTGCGTCCACCACTCGACAAAGGCGATAGACGCGCCATCGAAGGCTTCTTCGAGCCCGAGCTCGCGCAAGTCGGTTGGATTCTCGACGCGGTAGAGGTCGAGATGATCGATCGGCGGATCCCCCGGATAGCGATGCCAAAACGTGAAGGTCGGGCTCGTGGTTTGATCCTCGCCATGACGCGCTCGAACCGCCGCCCGGACGAACGTCGTTTTTCCGGACCCAAGCTCGCCGGATAGCGCGACGACGTCGCCCGGTAGCAGCGAACGCGCGAACGTTGCCGCAAAATCCTCAAAGGCGTCGAGCGTTGGGAAAGTCTGCCACGCGGTTCCGGCGAAGCTATCGCTCATGTCGAGCGCCGATTTCGAAGCCGAGCTGCGTCAGTCCGTTGCGGATCACATCGCTTTTATCCGCAACGCTGCAAACGTTGCCAAAGGGCGCATCGGCGAGAGCGTCGACAGCTATGGCGCGCAGACCACGCCGGTCGAACGTCCGCACGAAACGCCGCCGCCGCGGCCGGCCGTTAACTTCTTTGCACCCGAGCCCGAGTCAACGGACGGCGAGCCGGCTGCGCCGTGGGAAGACTCGCGATAAGTCGCGAACTATCTTTAAAGAGAAATCGCGCGGCTGGGCAATTTCCAGCCTCTTTTGTTTTGTAATCGAGTAAATGCACAACGACATCATTCACCACGTTAACGTCGAAGACGAAATGCGGGAGAGTTACCTCTCGTATGCCATGTCGGTCATCGCTTCGCGA
>JASHZC010000307.1 GCA_030042755.1 Vulcanimicrobiota bacterium
CCCAGCCGTGACTCGTCGCGTGCCAGGGTCAACTGCGCGAGCGCCGTTTGAGCGGCGCGATAGCTCTGGCGTACGTCGATCTGGACCTGCGTGCGGGCTTGATCGAGAGCGACACGCGCCGACGTGAGCTGCGCGTCATCGTTCACGCGCTCGGCGTGACGTTGTCCGTAATCGACCAGCGGTAGCGTGAACGTCGACGTGGCCGTCAGCGACCAGAAACCGGGCATACCGCGTGGAATCACGATCGGCGTCCCGTTCGGGTTGATGCCGATGACCGCGCCGGCTTCGGTTGGAGCGAACTGGTTACCCATTGATGCGCCGATTTGCACCTGCGGGAAGAGCTCTCGATCCCAGCTCTTGCGCGTGTACAGGGCTGCCGTGACGGCGTCGTCGGCCGCTTTGACGTCGGGCCGCGCGTTCAGTGCGATATTTTCAAGCGTATCGACCTGGTCCGTTGGGAGCCTTGGCTGGGCGATCTCATTTGGGAAGTCGAATTGTTGGTCGAGCGAGGTGCCAACCGTTTGCGCGAGCGCCTCGCGCGCATCGTCAACGTCGGCCCGCGCGCCTACGAGCGTTGACGCGCTTCTGGTTTGTGCAACTTGAGCCTTGAGGACGTCGACGCCCGCCGCCGTCCCGGAGCGCTCCTTGGCTTTTGCCGCTTCGACGAGCACGTTCTGGTACGAAAGGTCCGACGCGTCGACGACGACGATCGCTTGTTTCTGAACGACGGAGTAAAACGCGTTGGTCACGTTGGTCGCGACTTGATTCTCCGTGTTTGCCAGCGTCTCTTCGGCTTGCTCCGCTTGAGCGCGCGCAGCAACCAGCTGCAACAGCGACTGGCCCCCCGTGTCAAGCGTATAGTTCGTGCCGACTTGAGCCGTGTTCTGGCTGAACACGCTGGATTGTTGGAGTCCGATGATCTCGTAGACGCCGCCGTAGTTTGCACTTTTCTGCATGTAATTCTGCAGCGAAGCGTTGACGGTTGGGTAGGCGGTCCCGCGGGCTTGCGCCAGCGAATGTTCGGCGGAACGCGCCGAGGCAAATTGCTGGGCGACCGTCGGATTGTGATCGAGCGCGTACGAAACGGCGTCGACGAGCGTCATTGGTGCAGCTGCGGAAGGTTCCGCGCGCGCGACCGAGGGAAAGAAGGCGGCCGCACAACAGAGGGCGCCGACAAGAATGCGAACGCGCATGATCTCTTTTGTCTCGATCGTTACTTCGCGCCGGCCGCAGCAAGGAGGCCGGGCACGATCAGCATGACGATCGCCGCGAGCCACGCCTGAAGCTTCCCGACTTTGCCAATCGTCGTCAGCGCTACCACTGCAAGAGACGCCGCCCATAGCGTGAATGGCGTGATGACGGAGAGGAAGCCGGTCAGTTTTACTCCGGCACCCGCAGCGAGCATCGCGAGCGACGGAACCGATTGCTGGACCGATTGCGCCGTAGTGAAACTATCCGCGCCGCGGATGGACACGATGAGCGCCATGATGATGCTGCCGATCGCCGAGATAACGGCAATGTTGCACGCAGCGGCCCAGTATTGTCCGAAGCTTCCGGTGCCTCGGCCGAGTTTGTCGAAGATGAGAAAGACGACGGCTGAGATCAAGACAAACAGTGGCACGCCGAACGCCACGAACATCCAGCTGAAGCCGACGATTTTCGAACCGATCGCTTCGGCCGACTGCTGCTGATCTGCCGAAAGCGCCGAGAGGCGCGGATCGCTCGCGACTTGCTGCGCGAACGTTCCGGCGTAACCGTGCTCGAGAGCGGGTGTTGCCAGCAACGTGGCCGCCATGGGAACGATGATTGCGATCAACAGCGCCCAACCCCAGGTCGGCGCGTTGCGAATTGACTCGAAGGCTTCTTTGGGAGCAACGATGGTGTCCCAGACGGTCTTTAGACCGTTTGGGGTCGACGGGCGGCTGTCAACAGCCATGCAAGAACCCTCCTATGACGGCACGGGCTACCGACAATTGGTAGCGTGCGGTATTCGCGAATGTTTCATTTCGGATGGGGCCAGGCCTTGTGAGAGGACTGCGGCGTCGTCGGGTGCGGCGAGCAACTGTGCAATCGTCGCGCGGCGTTCGATTGCGCTTTTCGCGAGCGCGAGCCTCGCTCGCCGCGCTTCGAGGATGCGAAGTTGCAAGATCGTGCGCAGGCGCCGAAGGGCGCGCGGAGAGTACAGATTTCGCAGCTCCGCCCGGCACTGCGCAGGCGGCACGTGGGCAGCGGTGCCGGGAGAGATCACGAGGGAGAAGGCGAGCGAGGTCAGGATGACCCGCACGAGGTATCGGAGGTGCATGACCACCCATCACGCGGTTGCGTGGCCCCGGAAAGCAGCTCGCGCTTGAACCCCGACACGCTGGTCGTTCCCTCGCCACCCGACGAACCGTATACCCGCGTCGTTCCACTCGGCGGCTGCGGTGAGATCGGCAGAAACATGACGGTGATCGAGACCAACGACGATCTGGTGGTCGTCGATTGCGGCCTCATGTTCCCCGACGAAGAGATGTTCGGCGTAGACATCGTCATCAGCGATTTCACGTACGTGCGCGAGCGAGTCCACAAGTTACGCGCTGTCCTTGTGACGCACGGCCACGAAGATCACATCGGTGGATTGCCGTATTTCATCAAGGAATTTCCCCAGACGCCGATCGTCGGAACGCCGCTCACGATAGCGCTCATCAAGGCGAAGTCGCGCGAACACAAATTCGGAGAGATCGATTTCGTGACCGTCGAGCCCGGCGATCGCGTTCGCTACGGCTCGATCGAAACCGAATTCGTGCACATCAATCATTCGGTCGCCGGGGCGTGCTCGCTGGCCATTCGCACGCCGGTCGGGACGATCTTTCATACGGGAGACTTCAAGTTCGATCAGACGCCGGTCGACGGGAAGCCGGCCGACTTTGCACGGATCGCGCGTATCGGCGAGGAGGGCGTGCTCTGCATGCTCTCCGACTCGACCAACGCCGAGCGCCCTGGGCATACGCTTTCCGAACGGATCGTGGGCGAAGCGTTCACCGCGATCTTTCAGCGCGCCAAAGGCCGCATCGTCATCGCATCGTTTGCCTCGAACGTGCC
>JASHZC010000031.1 GCA_030042755.1 Vulcanimicrobiota bacterium
GGAGCAAATGCGGCACCGATGTCTGCCGGAGCATCCTTCGCCTCATGCGGATGAATTCCGATCGACGCGAACAGCCCGTACTCCCGCGCGCACTCGAGCGCGCGCGTCGAATCCGCAACGTCGCACCCCACGCTGACGATCGACGTAACGCCTTGCGAACGCGCGCGATCGACGACCGCAGCCCGATCGTGATCGAACTTCGGGTCGTGGACGTGCGCGTGCGTATCGATCATTGAATCCTCACGTGGCGGCGGATAAGAGGATCGCCCATCCGGCGTTCTGGGGGCTTCTTGTCGTAACCGTCGTGCTCTCTGCGATTGCGATGTTCTCCGGTGGCAGCTTGAATCCGGGTGAAGAGGAAGATCGCAGTAATCGCTGGGTGCTTGCAGCCTTCGGCGCGATCGCGCTGCTGATGTCCTATTTTTCTGCGTACACCGATCGTGTCGATTTTTGGACGCTGGATGGCGACGCCATCCGCTGGGTTGGTGTAACGATCTGTTTCCTTGGCGGACTGCTGCGTCTGTGGCCGGTCTTCGTCCTGCGGGACCGATTTAGCGGTCTGGTCGCAATTCAGTCCGGACACACGCTCGAGACGCACGGAATTTACGGAGTGATCCGCAACCCGAGCTACTTGGGTTTGCTGTTGAGTGCACTCGGGTGGGTTCTGACGTTTCGCTCCATTGTCGGCGTGCTCTTGGTGGTCGCGCCGAATACGATGCGTATTACGCGCGAACGTGGCGCTTGATTCCGTTCGTATACTAAGCGTTACGCCGATTCTTGATCTTCGACGAGCCGGTTACGGCCTTGGCGCTTCGCTTCGTAGAGTCCGCGATCCGCACGCGCGAGAAGCGTTTCCACCGTGTCGCCGTTGCGTGCGGCGGTGGCGCCGATGCTCGTCGTGACGGGCTCGCCGTTCGCGTAGCGCATGCCGCCAAGCGCAACGGCGAGGCGCAAGCGCTCGCCGACCGTGATTGCGATGTCGCGCGTCGCGCCCGGCATGACGATGAGAAACTCCTCGCCTCCGATGCGGCCGGCCGTATCGCCGCTGCGCACGGCTTTGCGAATGATCTCGCCGATCTTTCGTAGACAGTCGTCACCCGCAGCGTGACCGAGCTGATCGTTGATCGTCTTGAAGTGGTCGATGTCGAGCAGCAGCACCGCGCCGTGCTCCGAAATCGAAACGGTGTCGAGCATCGCTTGCAACCGGTCCATCGTCGCGGCGCGATTCGTGAGCCCGGTTAAGCCATCGATCGTCGCCGCGCTTTGCGTTGCCGCGATCGTGCGCATGTCGCGCAGCAGCGGAGCGAGCTCGAATGCGGCGTTGGTGAATTGCGCGATTTGCTCGTTGGTGAGCGGGCGGTCGTGACGCCGATAAACGGTGAGCGCACCGTGCAGGTCGCCATCGGAGAGGCGCGCGGCGAACCCGTAGGCGATGTAGTAGCTGTCCTGCAGCGAGGTCGACGGCGCGCCACCGAATTTCAACCGGGCGAGGATGCGACGTCCCAACTCGTCGCCCGCGGAGCTCAAGGCCGGACCAAGGGTCGTGACCGTGCGCCAGCTCTCGGTACGCGGCCCCGTTGCCGCAAGCACCGAGACGGTTTCGTCGAACGAAGGCACGCGAAGAGTGGCAAGGATCGCGTTGATCTGTGGAATCGGATCGCGGTCGCCAAGCATCGCCTGTACCGCATCGCGCACCAGGCGCAAACGATGTAGCTCCGCCTGCTGTTTGTCGATCGTACGCAGCAGCGCGGCCGACACGCAGATCGGAAGCCACATCGTCATCGCCGCGAGGTAGTGACCGAACGCGGCTTCGCTGCGAACCAGCGTTGCCCACACCGCGCCCCCGATCGCAACAGCCCACATTCTCGGATCGCGCGCGACACGCTCCCACACGCGTACCATCGAAATGTGGAACGTGAATGATGCGGACGGAGCCAAGATCGCAAACGTCAAGATCAACGATGCGGCGAGAACGGCGCCGGCAAAAATCGGTACGGCTTGCAGCGCCGGAAGGACGTCGATGCGTCCGACGACATCGGCGAACGGCAGAAACGCCAGCGACGCGAGCACGCGCAACGCGCCTTGCCGCGGGAGGTCGGTGACGGTATCGGTATTCGGCGAGACCGCCGCGATGCCGTAGCCGATGGCGAAAGCCAGCGCGCAAGCCGTGATGCCGACGGGTCCACCAAGCGCAAAGAGCGGAGCCGCGATCGGAATATCGAGGAACACGGCTTCGGCTGCCAGGCCGTTTCGGCGCATGCGCAGACCGCGAACCGGTAGAGCGTTCACCGCGACGAACGCGATCGCAAGGGCGGCGCAGGCGGTAACGATCCAATCCACTTGCGCGAACGAGGGTGCGTAGAGGGTCAGCGCAACAGCGAGCCCAGCAACCGCGACGATCCCGCCTCCTACGGTGATCGCGCGGCTGGGCGCGCTGCGCTCGTTCATCAAGCGGGCGCCACCAATTCGATACGCGGGAACAGCACCTCGCCGGCCTCCGTTTGCGTTCCCGGCGCAAGCACGCCCCATCGCAACGCCGTCGACCAATCCGCACCGATGTCGTCGCGCAATCCGAGCTGCGTCCACATCGCCATCGTTCGCTCCGGCATGAACGGATGCAGCAGCGTCGCAAGCCAGCGCAGCCCTTCGCACAGATCGTACAGTAACGCGTCGAGCTCGTGCCCGCGGCCTTCCTTTGCAAGTGCCCACGGCTTGCGCTCGTCGATCTCGCGATTGAGCGCGGTCACGAGTTCCCACACGGCTTCGAGCGCACCGCGAAAATCGAGCGCGAGGATCAAGCCGCGCACGCGCTGCGGCAAGCTCTCGAACTGGCGCGCAAACGCGCTCTGCACGTTACGCGCCGGCACCACGCCCTCGCGGTACTTATCCAACATCGAGAGCGTTCGCCTCAGAAGATTGCCCAAATCATTCCCCAGATCGCTGTTGTGGCGTTGAGCGATCTTTTCTTCGGAATACGAAAAGTCACTGCCGAACGGCGCCTCGCGCAGGAGAAAATAGCGCAACGAATCGGCACCAAAGCGATTCGCCAGTGCAAACGGATCGACGGCGTTTCCCAGGCTTTTGCCCATCTTTTGTCCGTCGACGGTGATCCAGCCATGGGCGAAAACCAATTCCGGTGCGGCCTCTCCCAGCGCCCAGAGAATCGCAGGCCAAATAATCGTGTGAAACCGCGCGATCTCTTTGCCGATCAGCTGTACCGATGCCGGCCACAGCGAACGAAATCGCGCCTCGTTCTCGGACCAGTCGATCGCCGTAATGTAGTTGAGAAGCGCGTCGAACCACACGTAGATGACACCACCACCGCCCGGGATAGGGATGCCCCAGTCGACGTTGGTGCGCGAGATCGAGAGATCTTCCAGGCCTTCTTCTAATAAGGCCACCATCTCGTTGTACACGCTCCGCGGACGGACCCATTGCGGATTGGCCTTGAAGTACTCGAGTAGACGATCGCGGTAGGCCGAAAGCCGGAAGAACCAATCGTCCTCGGAGATCCACTGCACCTCGCGGCCGCACGTTGGGCAGCGTCCGTCGACCAGCTTGGACTCGAGCCAAAACGTCTCGTCGTTGACGCAGTACCAGCCCTCGTATTTTCCGAGATACACGTCGCCGCTCTCGCGCAGGCGCTCGAACACGCGCTGCACCTTGATTTGGTGGCGCGGCTGCGTCGTGCGAATGAAGTCGTCGTACTCAACGTGATAGGCCGCGAAGAGCGACTGCCAGCGCGGCACCAGCTCGTCGCACCACGCCTGCGGCGTCACGCCGTGCTCGGCGGCTGCGTTCGCGACCTTTTGTCCGTGTTCGTCCGTCCCGGTGAGAAAGAACGCCGGCCCGGCGGTGCGGGCCGTGCGGGCGAGAACGTCGGCGACGACCGTCGTGTATGCGTGGCCGACGTGCGGATTCCCCGAGATGTAATAGATTGGCGTGGTGACGTAAAAGGCGCGGCTCATTATTTAGAAGATGCTTGTTCGGCGCGGATGCCGCGGGGCCCATCTTACCGGGCTCGTTGCGACTTGCGTCTGCTTGCTCTCTCGTAGAGCTCGCGCCGCTCGCCGCCGCCCGCCGCCGCCAAGTGGCGGGCGATTTCGCGGACGGGGTGGCCGGCGTCGAGCAGATCGTCGATCGCGCGATCGAGATCCGGCAGCGGTTCGGCCGGGGTCGAACGTTCGAATGGCGCTACGGCAAAGGCGATCTCACCCCGGACCGGTTCGGGCAGGCGCGCCGCGACCTCGGTCGGCGTCCCCCAGATCTGCTGTTCGAAGCGCTTGGTGTATTCGCGCACGAGAAAGACCCGCGCATCCGGCGCGACCGCGGCTAGGGCGGACAACGTCTCGGCGATTCGTTGCGGGGATTCGTACCAAATCGTTGTAACCTGCGCGCGGAGCGCGGATTCGAATTGTTCGCGTCGCGCGCCGGACGTACGCGCGGGGAAACCTTCGAACGCGAAGCGCCGCAGCGGAAACCCGCTTAGCACCGCGACGCCAAGGAACGCGCTCGGCCCGGGAAGCACCTCGATCGCGATTCCGGCATCGCGCGCAGCTGCGACTAAGTCGCTGCCGGGATCGGAGATACCCGGCATGCCCGCATCGGTAACCACCACAACGCGTTGCTCGCGCGCGCGCTCGAGAATACCCGGCGTTACAGCGGGCGCGTTCTGTTCCCGGTAACTCCAAATCTCCTTGCGTCCGATATCGAGTGCGGAGAGCAGCTTACGCGCGACGCGCGTGTCTTCCGCGATGACGAGGTCGGATCCGCGCAGCGCCTCGATCGAACGCAAGGTGATGTCGCCAAGATTCCCGAGCGGTGTCGGGACGAACGTCAGCGGCATCGCCTCACGAACGAATAACGCTCCACACCTGCGCGGGGCTGGGCGAACGTCCGTACAACAGCATGCCCACGCGATAGACCTTCCCCACGAGTATCGCAATGAGATAGACCGCCGCTGCGTTGATGCCGAGCGAAAGCGCGATCTGCCAGATTGGAACGTCGCTGACCGCAATGCGCGCGAACATAACGAACGGTGCGAGAATCGGAATGAAGCTCATGACGACGGGAAGGGGGGAATTCGGCGCGCCGAGCGCGATGATGGCGACGATCAGCGCGCCGACCAGCGGGAACACCAGCGGCATCGCAATCGTGCCGAGGTCTTCCGTGCGATTGATTAGCGACGCGCCGCCTGCGAAGAGCAACGCAAGTTGCAAGAACCCAATGATGAAGTAGACCAGGAACGCGAGGACCAAGCTCGGTGTAATGACGTCGAAGATGTTTGCGAGCGGCACGATCTGCCCGACGCCGGTTGCCGATGCGTTGCCGCTGGGCGAAGCGCCTGGGTTGCCGAACAGGATTGCGGCCGCGGCCCACACACCGAGCTGCACGAACCCGAGCGTCGCCGAAGCGAGAATCTTTCCGCTGAGAAGCGCAATTGGATTGACCGACGCGATCAAGAGCTCGGCGATGCGGCTCGTCTTCTCTTCGGCGACCGAGCTCATGACCAGCTGACTGTTGATCATGATCAGAAGGTAGAGCCCGAAGATCATCGTGTAGGCGACCCCGCGCACCGCGAGCGCCTGATCTTCCGAAGAAAACTTCGAAGCCACGGCTTTGACATCGATGTGAATCGTCGTCATGTCGCGGACTTCCGAGGCACTGCGGTGGGTCGTCAGCGCGAGTTGCAATGGTAGAAGCGCGTGTCCGATCTGGTCTTGCCCGATGCTCCCTGGATCGTGCGTGTAAACGGTAACGTGCAGACCGTCGGCCGACGCATCGACTACGACGGCTGCGTCGGCATGGTGAGCGCGCAGGACGGTCTCGTCGATCTTCTGCACGGGCAGCGTTGCGACGATGCGGAAGTCGCGCGCGAGCAACGGCGTCGCGCGGCTGACGATCGAAGGATTACCGGCGATGACGATCCTGTTCGTGCTCGTGTAGGCTTTGGCGACAAGATCCGGCGAGCGGATCAAGAACACGATGCCCAGCGCCCCAATGAGCACGCTGACGATGAAGGGTCGCGACGTGATTCGGCGAGCAAGTTCGGCCGTGAAGACGGTGAAGACGTCGCCGATCATGCGGCAGACTCTCCCACGGCATGCAAGTAGATTTCGTGGAGGGATGGCTCGATCGACTCAAATTTCGTTACCGGAGCCACCTCGACCAGCGAACGCAGTAGCGCTGCGAAATCCGTATTCGCGGGCACTTGATAATCGATCGTGCCGTCCAAACGCGGCAATGCGTGGGCTCCGGCCACGTCGGCAAGGAGATCGTTGACGACCGGCGTCGGCGGCGAAACGCGCACCGTGCGTGTCGGCCACGCGGCGCGCAGCTCCGCCAGCGTACCTGCAGTTCGATTCGTGCCGTTCGCAATGATGCAGAACCGCGAGCACAGCCGTTCGAGCTGCCACATCTGATGACTCGAAAGGATCAGCGTCGTTCCCTCGGCTTGCAGTTCCCGCAACACGTCGACGATGATCTCGGCATTCACGGGATCGAGACCCGAGAAAGGTTCGTCGAGCACCAGCAGCTGCGGCCCATGCACGGCGGCGCAGGCGACTTGGACTTTCTGTTGGTTGCCTTTCGAGAGCTCCGAGCATGGGCGCTCGACAAAAGCGGAAAGGCCGAGCCGCTCGACCCAGCGGTCGACATGCGTGCCTAGTGCGGGTTCGCGCAATCCGTGCAGCTTCGCAAAATATGCGATCTGCTCTCGAACCTTCATCTTTCCGTAGATGCCTCGCTCTTCCGGTAGATATCCAAAGTGGCGACGGCTGTCGTCACGCACGGGAGCGCCGTCCCACAGAACGCGTCCGCGGTCGGGAACCAGAATGCCAAGGATCATTCGCATCGTCGTGGTCTTGCCGGCGCCGTTTGGTCCCAACAGCCCGAACGTCGTTGCGCCTTCGATATGAAAGTGCACGTCGTTTACGGCGTGCACGGATCCAAAGTCTTTGCGGACGTGGTCGACTTCGAGCATCAAGCGGTCAAATCGCCGATCCAACGTTCGACCGCGTCGGCCTTTGACGGCAGGATCGCGGAGAGATTTTCACGCCCCGCCGCAGTAACGAGCACGTCGTCTTCGATACGTACGCCGATGCCGCGGAATCGCTCCGGCACGGTCGCGTCGTCAGGCTGGAAGTAGAGTCCCGGTTCGACGGTCAGCACCATGCCTTCACGCAGCGTTCCATATTTGTACTGCTCGGCGCGCGCGTGAGCGCAGTCGTGCACATCGAGTCCGAGCATGTGACTGACGTTATGCAGCGTGTAGCGGCGGTAGAACTGCGCATCCGGATCGAGCGCCTCGTTGAGGGAACAGGTCAGCACGCCAAGATCGATCAATCCCTCGGCCAAAACGCGCATCGCGCGGCGATTTGGCTCGAGGAAATCGTTGCCCGGAGCGACCGCGTCGATTCCGACGCGTTGCGCCTCGTACACGATGTCGTAGACGGCGCGTTGTTCGTGACTGTAGCGTCCGCCGAGCGGCATGGTGCGAGTGACGTCGGCGGTGTAGAGTGAGTCGCACTCGACGCCGGCGTCGAGCAATAGCAATGCATTGCGATCGACCGAGCCGTCATTGCGGTTCCAATGCAGTGTGCACGCATTGTGTCCGGACGCGGCGATCGTCAGATAGCCGACGTCGTTGGCTTCGACCCGCGCGCGGTTCCAAAACGCGCCTTCGAACTCGCGCTCGCTGCGCGCGCGCGGAAACAGCCGGATGACGTCTTCGAAGCCGCGCTTCGTGATCTCGCACGCCTTGCGCAATTCGGCGATCTCGTAGTCGTCTTTCAGCAGCCGCGCTTCGGCGAGGTGCGTCGCAAACTCCGCGTCGGCATCTTCTATCGGCAGCAACGCGTCGATCGCGTGATTGTGTCCGCGCATCACGGCGACGGGATGTTTGCTCGCGTGCAGGTTGCCAAGGTAATCGGAGATTTCTTGCAGCGGCAGAGCGCGATCGACGCCGTAGAAAATCTGGCTTTCGATCAAACCGCGATGCCGTCCGACCCAGAGCTCGCCGTAGATGCGATCGCTGAAAAACTCGGCCTTGCCGCGATTGTGCTCCGGCGCGAAGAGCAGCGTACGATGCGTCGCTCCTTCCGGTTCCATGACCAGGAGTGCGCCGGGCTCGCCCGTGCCCATGAGATACGCAAAATCGCTCGACGGACGGAAACGGAAGTAGGTGTCGTTGGCGCGGACGTGTTCTTCGCCGGCGGGAATGACCAGATACCACCCGGGGAAAGCGCGCGAGAGTGCATCGCGTCGCGAGTGCAGCCGCGCGAGCTGCGGGTGGGCTCCGGCGCGCAACGGCGCATCCGCCCAACCCTGCGACATGAAGGCGATCAAACGCTCAGGCGTGTCGCTGTCGTGACTGGCTTTCGAGGGCGTTTCAGGCGGCGTTTTTAACGAATCGGCACTCATAAAATCTTCATTCGGGAAAGCCGAACGGAACCCCCGGGCTCTCAGCCTATTCCATGCCGCAGTGTCGTACAACCAGGGTATGAAACGCCTTCTTCTTACGCTAGCACTTGCAACCGCCATCCCCGCCGTTGCAACTGCACAACAAGCGCCGGGCAATCCCGGCATGCCGTCCCCTGAAATGCGCCAACAAATGCGCGCGAATTTCGAACAGATGCGCAAGCTCCACGAGCAGTT
>JASHZC010000308.1 GCA_030042755.1 Vulcanimicrobiota bacterium
CATCGCTGCGTCGCTCGGCATCGAAATCGTCGAACGTTCGATCGATCGCGGCGAACTCTACTCAGCCGACGAAATCTTTTTCAGCGGAACCGCCGCCGGCATCGCATACATCGCGACCGTCGATCGCCGCACCGTCGGCGACGGAACGATCGGTCCGATCACGCAGAAACTCGCCGGCATTTACCAGCGCGCCGTGCACAACCAGGAACCCGCCTGGCGCTCCTGGCTAACTGCAACCTACGCAGCTCGTCAAAAGGCAACGGCGTAGGCAGTGTAGCCATCCGCCCCGCACGCTCCGATCGCGCAGCGTACGAATTTTCCGCCTTCACAGGATGTGAACTTCCAAACTTCGTTCTGCGAAAAATTCGTCCGAAAAAGAGAGCCCGCACGATGCGGGCTCCTTTTGTCTGCGCGAATTGGAGCGTACGGGCGAAGGGCTATTTGCCGCCGCCGTTGCCGCTGTCGTTCGTCGCGGTGCCGTTCGTTGGGCTGGTTACGGACCAGCTGTCCGACGAAGTGCTGTGTTGCCAGTACTGCAGATCGGGCGGCGTGATGCCGTTCGTTGCGGTGAATGCTTGTACGCCGGCGACGCTGCGCCAGGCTGCCATGCGCGCTTCTTCGTGGAAGGCCAGCAGAGACAGCGTGCGGATGAACGTGCGGCCCGCCTCCAGCGACGGTAGACGCGTCGTCATCACTGCAATCACATAGGGATCGGTTGCATAGACGATGCCGACGTCGTTGAGCGTGTCGAAGAAGCTTCCCGTCTTGTGCGCGATCGCAATGCCCGAGGGAAGCGGCTGCGGAATCAGCGTGTTGATCTGATCGCCCTCGAGGATGTCGATCATCTCGTTGGACGACCAGTCATCGACAAGCTCGCGTTTGGCCATCAGCTGCAGGAGGTGAACCATGTCCTGCGGGGACGACTGCAGCGCTTGGCGCACGGCCCAGTTGTCCGTGCGGACGTAGCCGCGCAAATGCGTGTGCCTCAGTCCCAACTGGTACATGCTGCGGTTGATATCGCGAATACCAACCAGCCGAATCAACATATTGGTTGCGGTGTTGTCGCTGATGTCGATCATGTTGCTCAGCAGCTCGCTAACCGTATACGTACTGCCGACCGGTGCGTAGCAGAGATCGCCTGAACCGTAGTCTTTGTCGCTGCCGAGCAGCGTCAGGCGACGATCGAGATCGAATCGGCCGAGTTCGAGCTGTTTGAAAACTTCGACCATCACCGGAACCTTGATTGTCGAAGCAGCCGGCATCACAGCGGATGCGTTGTACCCGATGCTATAGCCCGTCGCAAGGTCCATGATGTCGACCGCCGTCGCAGCGGGGAAACGCAACACCATGCGGTGCAGATCGGCGCGCAGCGTTTGCATCGGAGGGGGTACGAGCGTCGCGCGCACGGGCGACTTCGCTCCGATAAGGAGAAACAATGTTGCGGCCGCAATCGTTCCGATGCGGCCGGCGTTTCTTGCAACGCTCACGTTGCAGAAAGTATACCACACGGTACAATCGTCATCGGCAAAGCGCCGGCGAACTATTAGGCCCTAGAACGGCACGCCGTCTGCCGCGGGCGCGCGCACTTTTCCTGTGACCCCGGCCAGTGCAACGAGCGCGGCGATGTACGGAAGCGCTTGCATGGCGTTCGCGGGGAGCCACGCGATCTGCCCTTGCAGCACGAACTGCAATGCTTCGAAGAAACCGAACACGACGCAGGCTGCCGTTGCGCCGAGCGGGTGCCAGCGTCCGAAGATCACGGCGGCAAGCGCAATGAATCCGCGTCCCGCGGTCATGCCGTCGGAATAGAGATTGAGTTCTCCGATCGACAAGAACGCGCCGCCGAGTCCCGCCAATGCTCCGCTGATTACGACCGCGTAGACGCGCAGCGTCAAAGGATCGAGACCGGCGGAAACGACCGCGCTTGGATTCTCTCCGGTCGCGCGAACGCGGAGCCCCCATGGCGTCCGATACAGTACCCAGTGCAACAGGGCTGCGGCCGCAAACGCAAATACGATCAGAATCCAGAACGCACTTCCCAGACTGTTCACTTGGACGCTGGCTCCAGGTTGGTTGAAGAGCAGAACTAGTCCGTATGCGGCGCCGCCCGCGCAGATGAGGTTGATGCCGGTGCCGGCGACGATCTGGTCGGCTTTCAATCGCGTTGCCGCAAATGCAAGCATATAGCCGGCCGCAGCGCCTGCGGCGATTCCGGCGGCGAGTCCGAGCGCTGGGCTGTGCGTCGCGAATGAGACCACGACCGCGACAAACGCACCGGCGGCCATCATGCCTTCCAATCCAATGTTGATTACGCCGGATCGCTCCGAGATCACGCCGCCGAGCGCAGCGTAAATGATAGGCGTCGACTTGATCAGCGTTAGGACGACGAGCGTGACGATGAGTGCGCTCACGGCGAATCTCCTTCGACGCGCGTTGCAACGTAACGCCGCGCCGCCAAAACGAAGATGATCAATCCTTCGATGACGTGGATCGCGTCTTTGGGGACCTGTGCACTCGCTTGCATCGCAAGACCTCCGGACTCGAGGATACCGAATCCGAATGCGGCTAAGCAGATCCAAAGGGGCTGAAGATCGCCGACGAGCGCGACGGCAATCGCCGTAAAGCCGTAGCCCGGCGAGATCTGCGTGTTGAATCGATGCAATTCACCGGTCACGAGCGTTGCGCCGCCCAAACCTGCGATCGCGCCGGACAGCGAGAGCGCAAGCCAGGTAATGCGTCCGAGATCGACGCCGTTACGCCGCGCCGCCTCCGGCGCTTCTCCGCTGGCGCGCAGATCGTACCCGAACACCGTTCGCACGAGGACCCATTGCAGCGCACATGCCAGCGCGATCCCAAGCAGGAGCGCAATCGAAAGGCGCGTGTTCGGAAGAAGCGTCGGAAGCCAATACGCTGGGTCGAGCCACGCGGTCTCGGCACCGGCCGCAAGCGGACCCTTTAGCGGTCCGCTCACGAGTTCGAGCGCAAACGCGGCCGCGATGAAATTGAGCATCAAGGTTGCGACGATCTCGTTCGCATCGAAACGCGCTTTCATCCATCCGGCGATCGCACCCCACGCGCCCCCGCCGATTGCGCCCGCGCAAAGAAGCAAAACGATTCCGATCGGACCTGGCAGCGTCATCACCGCTCCGAGTGCGCCCGCGCACAAACCGCCGACCAGCAATTGTCCCTCGGCACCAATGTTGAAGAGTCCCGCGCGAAAAGCCAAGCAAATGCCGAGGGCCGGAAACAGCAGCGCCGTTGCGGCGACGAGCGTCTCGCCGAGTTGTTCGCGGCCGCCGAGCGCGCCGACGATGAGCGCGGAGAAACCTTCGTAGGGACTCGTCCCGGCAACGATCATTGCAAGCGACATCAGGACGAGCAAGAGCACGATCGCACCGGCCGGTCCGATCATAGCCCGGCGCAGGGCCGTCAAGTCGAACCCGCCATCAGCCGTCCGATCGTCGCGCGATCGGCGTTCGCGCTCTCGAAATTTCCGACGATCGCACCGCGATACATCACGAGCACGCGATCCGCGAGCGCAAGAATTTCGTCGAGCTCGAACGAGATGAGCAGTACCGCCGCGCCGTGATTGCGAGCCTGGATCAAACGCGACTGAACGAGTGCAGCCGCACCTACGTCGACCCCGCGTGTCGGATTGTAGGCAAGGATGAAATCGGGTTCGTCGATCAACGCGCGCCCGGCCACCAGCTTTTGCTGATTACCGCCGGAGAGCGTGCGAACGGCCGCGTCGATATTCGAAGCGCGGATGTCGAAACGGTCGCGTATCTCGAGTGTGTCGTTGCGGGCGCGAACGCGATCGAGCTCCCAGCCCCGGCGCGCCCTAGTCCGGTGTTGGCGTCCAAGCAGCGCGTTCTCGACCAAAGACCAGCTCATGACCAATGCCTCACGTTGCCGGTCTTGTGGAATCACGCCGATTGCGCCGCGTCGCTCGACGCTTCCGGAATAACCGATCTCGCCGGCTATGGCGTCGGCCAGCGTCGTTTGTCCATTGCCCTCGACACCGGCAATGCCGACGATTTCGCCGCCCCGCACGTCGAGCGCAAGCGATGCAATCGACGCTGCGCCGCTACCGGCGCGAAGATCGCGCACGGTCAAGCACGACACCGGCGTCGTTCGCGCGCGTTCGGCGATCGTCGGAAGCTCACCGCCGACCATTGCGCGCGCAATCTCTTCGGCGGTCGTTGCGGACGTCTCCATGCGAGCAACGACTTTTCCGTGGCGCATCACGACGACGTGCGTCGCGTACGCCATCACCTCTTGGAGCTTGTGCGTCACGATCACGATCGCGGTGCCGCGTCGCGCGAGCGCGACCACGGTCGCGAAGAATCGTTCGATCTCCGCCGGTGCGAGGGCCGCGGTCGGTTCGTCGAGCAGCAGCACCGAAGGCTCTCGATCGAGCTCGCGCAGCAATTCAACGCGCTGCTGCACGCCGATCGGCAGCGTTTCGACAAACGCGTTCGGGTCGATATCGAGGCCGTTTCTCGCTGCGATATCGGCAACACGCGCGCTTGCCGCGGCTTCGTCGATGCGCCATCCGCGGCGCGGTTCGCGCCCGAGTAAGACGTTTTGCCAGACGCGCAATCGTCCGATCAGCTCGAAGTGCTGATGCACGAGCCCGACGGTGCCGGTCGTGCGAACCGTTCCTTCGTCGGGGCGAAGCTCCCCGAAGGCGATGGCGGAAAGCGTCGATTTTCCCGCGCCGTTCTCACCAACGATTGCCCGAATTTCGCCAGGAAACACGTCCAGGTCGACGCCGTCCACGGCGACGACGCCCGGAAACGTTTTTCGAATGCCCCGCATCGAGAGTGCGGGTTCGCGATGTAACACGTTCTCCACGCGTCTACAAGGGCACCGGCTTGAAGGTAGCGAGTGCTTCACGCGTGTCGGGAGGTACGATTTTTCCGCTTACGATCGCGGCCTCGATTCGCCGCAAGCGCGCGAGATTCGCTTCACCGATGTCAGCGCGCGTGTAACGGAAATCGGTCAGTCCGATCGCGCCGTCCTTCAATCCGAATACGACGTGTCCGGTCATCGGCGTACCGGAACTCAGCGACTTTGCGACATCGTACACGGCAACGTCGACTTTCTTCACCATCGAGGTGAGCACTTTTCCGGGCGCAAGTCCATCCTGATCGGAATCGACGCCGATCACGTAATCGCCTGCGCGCGATTTGACCGCATCGATCGCACCAAGTCCGGCTTTTCCGGCAGCCGCGTAGATGATGTCGACGCCGGAATTGTAGAGAACGTCGGCGAGCTCTTGCCCCGCAGCGACATCGTCAAAATTGCCGACGTACTTCACGTCGACGCGAATCGATGGATTCACTTGACGAGCGCCCGCGGTGTAACCGGCTTCGAACTTGCGCAACAGCGGAATATCTTGCCCGCCGAGAAAGGCGATGTGGTTTGTCTTACTCACCATCGCCGCAAGGGCGCCGGCCAAGAACGAGCCGTCTTGTTCGCGAAACGTGATGGAGACGACGTTCGGATCGTCGACGACGGCGTCGACGATCGCAAAACGTTGCCTCGGATTCTGCTTGGCGACCTGGTCGAGATCGAGACTCATCAAGAATCCGATCGCATACACCATGCTAAAGTGCAGGTTCGTGAGCGCGATCAGATTCGGCTGATAATCGGCGGCCGAGCGAGACTGCAACACTTGAATGTACGCACCGAGATTCGACCGCGCACGCAATAAGCCACGATACGCAGAATCGTTGAACGAACGGTCGCCTAGACCGCCGACATCGGTGACCATTCCCAGCGTAAGCTGCCCCGGCTGCGGTCCCCGGTGCCGTCCGCAGCCGGTGAGCGCAAACGCGAACGCGGCCGCAAGGAGCACGGCGAGCGCCTTGTGCCTCATCGGCCCTGAACTACGGACTCAGGGAAGGCGAAGCCTCCGCAACGAAGCGCCATTCCATGGTAACCGGCGTCATTCACTCCCGCACCGCGCGCGTCGACGTCATCGGTGTGCCGATGGATTTGGGGGCGAGCCGTCGCGGCGTTGACATGGGGCCCTCGGCGATTCGCTACGCGAAACTCCACGATCGCCTCGAGGCGCTCGGCATTCCGGAAGTGCTCGATCACGGAAATCTGCCGGTGCCGATTCGCGAATCCGTTCAACAAATCGACGCATCGGCAAAATATTTGGACGTCATCGAGCGGGTCTGTGAGGATCTTGCGCGATTGATCGAAGAAAGCGTACGCAGCGGCGGTTTTCCCATCGTCCTCGGCGGCGACCATTCGATCGCTATGGGAACACTAGCCGGTCTCACCCGCGCGCGCAAATCGCCCCCGGGCTTGGTGTGGATCGACGCCCATTCCGACATCAACAATCCGCAGAGCTCTCGCAGCGGGAACGTTCACGGGATGCCACTGTGGTTTGCGCTCGAGCACGGATACGCGCGTGCGGAAACCACGGTGCAGATCGGTCTGCGCGACGTCGACGAAGCGGAGAAGCAGTTGTTGCGCGGATCCGGCGTGCGCGCCTTCTCGATGACCGACGTCGACAAGTTTGGGATGACGCGCGTCATGGAGGAAACGCTAGCGATCGTCGCTTCGGGCGGAAGACCGATTCACGTTTCGTTCGACATGGACGCCATCGACCCAAGCGAAGCGCCCGGCACCGGTACGCCGGTCAAAGGCGGCCTGAGTTTTCGCGAGGCACATCTGGCGATGGAGATGCTGTACGAATCAGGGCAGCTGCAATCGATCGAAATGGTGGAGATCAATCCGATTCTCGACACGCGCAATCAGACGGCATCGCTGGCCGTAGGGCTGATATGCTCGGGTCTAGGCAAATCGATTCTGTAAAACCGATCGAAGTTCTCTCCATCACTGGCAATCCGAGCGCTGCGGGCACGATGCGTTCCGTGGCCGAAATCGTTTCCGCGCTTTCCGCAACGTTCATCTGCGTGCACGGCATCGACGAAGGCGACGCGCTCGCTCTTGCAACACGATTCGATCGAGGTTGGGCGTACCGCGGCGGAGTAGCGCTGCTCTGGGAAGCTGCGTTCGAAGCTCGCGCGGTGCATGGACGATATTTGCCGCGTAAGCCTCTGCGTCCGTTCGAACGGCGCGGAATTCTCGACGTCGACGGCACGATCTGCGGCGAGTCGCTACACTTGATCGCCACGCAGTTTTCGCTCGAGCGCATTGCGTATATCGGTGAACTGCGTTATGCGCGCCGCGTCGTGCGTCAAATCGAAGGACGCGCGCTACTCTTTATCGATGCAGTGCCGCCCGGAGCGGCGGCCTTGCGGGATCCGGACTTCGATCTCGTCGCACACGATCGCACGACGTTTATCGCCGCCCGCGAAATTTCCATCAGCGCGTCGATCGTCAGAGTTTAATGGTCGCTTGGCCTTCGCAGGTGATGCCGCCGCCGCAAACGGCGGGATCCCACGACGCCGACGCCAGCATCGAGCGTATCTGCTGCTCGATGTTTTCATCAAGCGGTGGAGCAAACGAAACGTCTTCGGTTTTTCCAGCGCTGTCGACCGTGACCGTGAGCGTCACATGCACGCCCAACGCCACCAGCGCTTTGCGCACGGCGGGGTCGAGAACCGGAGACGGCTCATCGGCACCGAGCGGCATGTAACCTCCGACGGCTTGCCGACTCGACTGATCGGCGTCGCTTTGCGCCGGACTTGCGGAGGGCGCCACGACCGTGCCGCTACCTTGAGAGGCCGTCGTTCCTCCCGGCTGAGCCGGGGCCACGATCGGGGCGCGCTCGGGTTGCGGCGACGCATGCGCGATGGATCGGCTAAACGTGTGGATTGCGGTAGCAGCTCGTTTGACGTGGCTCACGCGCACGACGGTCGAACGGACGGGCGCGGCCGCAGGCATTTCGCGAGGCATCGGCGGGGGCGTCCGCAATTGAATTTTGACGACCCGTATGAATGAAACGGTCTCGACGTTTTGCGCGCCGGAGAGCTGTGCAAGCGGTGGAATAAAGGCAATCAGCGCGAGATGCAACGCGAGCGATGCCAGCAGCGCCCGATAGAGCAGACGGTCCCCTGCGACGGCTTGGCCCATGCTCCCCTCGAGAAAACCCTTCTTCGCGTTTAGAGCGGTCCGTACCGCTCGTTCGTGACGAGGGCGGCATCGAAAATGGGGGTATAAGGATGCGCATGATCGACACGAACATCGTGCTTTACCAAGCCGAGTGGTGCCCCTACTGCGCGCGCGTCCGGTCGAAAATGACCGACATGCTGCTCGACTACAAGATCGTCAACGTACCGCGCGACCACTCCGAACGCGGCGCGCTCAAAGAGATCTTCGGTGTAACCGGCGTTCCGTCGATGACCGACGGCGACGTGAAGATCGGCGACGATGACGACGCGATCATCGCCTATCTCGAGAAGAAGTATCCGTAAGCGACGACGGCGCCGGCGATCGTTGCTGCGAAGTTGACCGCGTCATTATCGAACCACCTCACGCCGCGGCGAATCTGCGTAGGCGTGCCGCAAACGTGTGGATTCGTTTCGCACTCGCGTTGGCAGGTGGGACAGTAGCGCAGCGTTTGCAACGTCGCCCCGAGTAGCGAATCGACGATCGATCCGGCTACCCCGCCGGCAAGCACCGGTGCGAACGGAGCGACGTGTACGAGAGATGCAACGGCGGCGACTACGGCCGCCCCGGCAACTTGCGCAAGGGAACCTTGCCATGTAACGGCACCCGAGATTCCGGTTGCAATCGGCCGCAGCGTCAGGATCGATCGCGGCGAACCCTTGCTCAGCGTCCCGATCTCGGTTGCCCACGTGTCGGCTGCCGCAGCTGCGAACGCTCCTGCGAATGCGACGAGCGCGCCCCCACCAAAACGCGGAGCGAACAGCATCGTAAGCGCAGCAATGCCGCCGTTGGCTAGAACTTGCATCGCATCGCGCGCGCCGTGTTTGCCGATGTCGACGAGCGCGCGCTTGCGCGTCCGCCCGACGCGCGAGAGCAGCGTCGATGGGATGAAGAACGCAAAGAGGACCAGCGCCCCCGGCCAGCCACCGATGCCGAAGACGATCGTCCCGATGGCAAACGCGGCAATCGCGCCGCCGATCGTGAGCGCGTGCGAGCGCGCAGCGAGAAACGCAACGATCGCGGCGACGAGCGCGGCGATCGCGAATTGCATCAGGCGCGCAGCGTGGCGTGCGCTTCGAGCGCGTGGAGCAAACCGTCGGTCGTGTAGGTGTCGGCCATCACGTCGACGTGTAATCCAATCTCACCGGCCGTTTGTGCCGTGATCGGCCCAATGCACGCGACGATCTTTTCGCGCGCCGCGTCGCGCGCTGCGGCTTCTCCTCCGAGACCGTGGGAGAATCCGCGTACCGTACTCGAGCTGGTGAACGTGAGGATATCGGCGCGTCGAACGTGCTCCGCAAAGTCCGGCGCGCACTCGAAGGTCGTCTTGTATGCGGCAACGATCGCTGGTTTACGATCCGCATCCTCAAGCATCTGCGGGAGCACGTCGCGGGCTTCTTGCGCGCGGTAGATCAGGATGCGATCCCCCTGGCGCGTCGCCTCGATCAGCGCGCGCGCAATTTCCTCGCCGACGAACGCCGTGGGCACGAGATCGGGACGCACGCCGTTTTCGCGTAGGCGCGCCGCCGTTTTGGCGCCGATCGCGGCAACCTTGGTCGCGCCGATGTAGCGCGCGTCGCAGTCGAGCGCGGCCAGCCGATCGAAAAAGACGTCGACGCCGTTTTGTGACGTGAAGACGATCCAGCGGAATGTCGAAAGATCGTCGACGGCCTGGTGCGCCGGCGCCGCACGATCGGGCGGCGCGATTGCGATCGTCGGAGCGATAATCGGCTGCGCGCCGCGAGCGAAGAGTGCGCTGGCGAACTGCTGCGCCTGACTAACCGGACGCGTAATCAAGACGCGCTTGCCAAACAACGGCAAGCGATCGTACCAGCGTAAGCGCTCGCGCAGCGTGACGACGCCGCCTACGACGACGATCGCCGGAGCGCGCAGGCTTGCACGTTCGGCCTCACCCGCAATCGTTGCCAACGTTCCGGTCACGGTGCGTTGCGTCGGCCGCGTTCCATCTTGGATTACGGCGACGGGCGTGTCGGCGTGCAAGCCGCGTTCCGCCAAGCGCTCGCAGATCGCCGCAAGGTTGCTCATCGCCATCAAGAGCACGAGCGTGCGACCTTCAACATCGGGCAAGCGATCGAAGTGCAGCATGGGGTCTTGCGCCTCGTGTCCGGTCGCGATGGTGAGGGCCGAATTGAAATCGCGGTGGGTAACCGGAATGCCGGCATACGCGGGTGCGGCGACGGCCGAACTGATTCCGGGAACGATCTCAAATGGAATCCCGCGCTCATGAAGCGTCATGGCTTCTTCGCCGCCGCGGCCGAAGATAAACGGATCGCCGCCCTTGAGCCGAACGACCGTTTTTCCTTCGCGAGCGTGCGCGACCATCAGTGCTTCGATCTCGTCTTGCGGCATGGCATGATCGCCGGCGCGCTTGCCGACGTAAATCTTTTCGCAGGTATCTGGTGCGAGCGCAACGATCGGATCGCTGGCAAGGGCGTCGTACAGTAAGACGTCGGCGTTCGCGAGGACGCGTGCGGCGCGGAGCGTGAGCAGCCCTGGGTCGCCCGGTCCTGCGCCGACCAGGACGACGCGGCCGCTACTCATCAGCGTCGGATACGAGGACCGGCGGCAGCAGCTCGGCGATGCGGTCGGAGAGATTCAGTTCGAAGAGCTCGTCGAGCATGCGTGCTTGCGAGAGCGCTTCGGCGTGATTGTTGGTGGTCTTTTCGCGAATCTTCACGACCACGGAATGCAAGAATTTCGAGACGACGGTCATCGACATTCCGGTCACGAGCATCTTCTCGCGTTCGCTCAAATCGGGACAGCGAGCGAACAATCGAGCCAGTTCGTTCAGGCGTATCGACTCGGCTTTTTGCGTGAGCGACGCGATGACCGGTACGGCCAACCGCGACTGGTACCACGCGCCGAAGCGCGCTATGAATTCGTCGATGATCTCTTCGACCTGTGGTATCGCCCCGCGTCGGACTTCGAGCTTTTCGTCGACGACGCTCTTGAGCGCATCGATGTCGACGAGCGTGACGTTCGGCACGGCGGCGGCACCCGGTTCGGTGTCGCGCGGGACCGCGATGTCGATAATGCACAGCGGACGCTGCGGACGGCGTTCCATCGCACGCGCAACGTGTTCGCAGGTCACGACGAAGTGCGACGCGCCGGTCGAGGTAACGACGACGTCGGCAGCGGCGAGCGCATCGACCAATCCGGGCATTTCAACCGCTTCGCCGAACCCGACTTCGGCGATCAATTCTTGCGCGCGCGAAATGGTGCGATTGGTGACGATGAGATGCTCTGCACCTTCTTGACGCAAACGTCGCACCGCCGTCCGCCCCATTTTGCCCGCGCCGATCACGACGATCGATTTGCCGTCGAGCTTGCCGACGTGCGCCTTTGCAGCGTCGATCGCGGCGGTCGCGATGGACATCGATTCGTCGCCGATGTGCGTTTGGGAGCGCGCGTGCTTCCCGGCGTTGAGCGCTTCACGGAAGAGCCGGTGCAATGTCTTGCCCAGCGATTTCGCTTGCTGCGCTTGAATGTAGGCCTCTTTGACCTGTCCGAGGATCTCGGCTTCGCCGATGAGCATCGAATCAAGGCCGGTCGAAACGCGGAAGAGATGCTCGATCGCCTGTCGTCCGAGCAGCGTGTACAGATGCGAGTCGAGATCGTACCGCTCTTTAGCCATGCCGTGGCCGAAGTTCCCGAGGAACGAGCGTAGCTGCGTGACGCCGGTTTCGTAATCGTCGAGCTCGGCATACAGTTCGAGCCGGCCGCACGTCTGCAGCATAACGGCTTCTTTTACCGACGAATAATCGCGCAGCGCGACGAGCGCCTCGACCACGCGCGACGGCGGGAACGCATGACGTTCGCGCACTTCAACCGGCGCGGTGTGATGCGAGAGCCCGAGACACACGAGAGGCATGCTA